>CAZLKD010000092.1:0-3909 GCA_964560015.1 uncultured Candidatus Peribacteria bacterium | reverse complement strand
TAACTATAAATATATATTGTCAATTTTTGATACTTGACCCATAAGAAGCACCAATGTTTGATATATGCATCAGAATGATGTACGATATATACATGAAACGCCTTCCTGTGACACCAAAGACACCGTCTAAGAAAAGGATTTTATCAAATATAGATAAATATCGGTCTACCGTGCCAGAGATTATTGATGATGTACTTGCATATAATACTAAACATTTAGAACAACCACTAGAGTTTGATCCTTTGGGAGAACGATGGGGCTTTATCAAGCGATGTGCTGATGACCTCAATACATTGCACAAAACGAAAAAGAAAAAGGCTGAACGGCTCGTTGACGGATTGCGGAGCGCCCTCACTCGCTCAGCGAGAATCATATTCAATGTTCATTGTGATGTAAACAAGATTGTTGACGGAACTGAGGGTATTTATGTGCCAAAAAAGCCAAAAAAAAGATAAGCAGTAAAAAGTTGCTTATCGATCATTCATAAAGAGAAACACATGTTTCCGTTTACCGTGGAGTTATCCACTTTCTTCCGAGAGCTTTCAGCCTCTCTTCAGCAGGTACGTGAGGGTTGATGCCTAATAGACGGGCAACCGTATCAGCTGGACTTTCAGGTGTGGTAGATGCTGGAGCTTTTTGAGCTCTCAGTTCCGCCTCCTTTCTATCGAGCTTATCGTAATCAGCAGAAATGCCAACCATAAGAATTGGGTTAAAAAATAAAGCGCGCAAAGGATAGTGAATTTTCTAGTATGTCAAGAGCCTCTTTACTAGGGATTTTTTGAGGGAAGGGAATATTTTTTGTACTCAGGGTTTTTGTAGATAATTGGGGCTTTATAAAACATAAAAAAATCTTTTGACAATTGCCTTCTTCTTTTTATACTTCCGACGTTTTCCTCTGAATCTCAGAGTGAATCATTTCCTAGTTTGGCCCTTATACTTCATCTCCACGAGATGTCCGTAAGAGCCTCATCTTTCTCTTATATGTCTGGACTCGTTGCACAAAAACTCTCAATGACACAAATCGCTCGCGGTGACAATCTCGTCGCTGTGACGCTTCTCCGTGTTCCTCAACTCTCTGTTCGTCAGATCAAAACATCTGATAAGGATGGTTATTCTGCACTCGTCCTCGATGCAAAAAATGCAAAAGGCAAAACAGTAAAACGAAAAGAAGTACCATACGATGCTGCTGCAGGTATGAATGTTGGTGATGCACTCACAGTAACATCTCTCGAAGGTGTTGCTTCAGTCAAGCTCACATCAGTTTCAAAAGGTAAAGGTTTCACTGGTGCTATGAAACGATGGAACTTCAAAGGAGGTCCTGGAGGTCACGGTTCAAAATTTCACCGCGCGCTCGGTTCTATCGGATGTCGTAAACCACGTCGTACAAAACCAGGTAAGAAAATGCACGGTCGTCATGGTAATAAAACTGTCACTCTTGCCTCTGTTCCAGTCGAGCTCATCGATCCAGAAAACAATATCGTTGCTGTTCGTGGTCCAGTACCAGGAGCGATGAATACATTTGTTTACCTCGTATTCTAGTTCGAATTAATCGTACAATATACACTTATGACTTCTCTCTCTACTCCAACTCCTGATACGCTCGATGTAGCACTCTTTGGTATCGTGCCTCACCTCGATGTCCTCAGCCGTCTCATGCTCCTCCAGAGCCACAATGGTCGTTTCCCAATTGCACATACAAAAGGTCGTAGTGCTCGCCGAGGTTCTACTCGAAAGCTCTACAAACAAAAAGGAACTGGTAATGCTCGTGCAGGTTCATCTCGTTCTCCAGTCCGAAAGGGTGGATGAGTCGCGTTTGGTCCTCGTAGCAATGCCAATTTCCAGATCAGTATGAATGCAGGAGAACGTCGTCTCGGTCTCGCATCAGCGCTCACACTCAAGGCTCAGGCTGATCAGATTCGTGTTATCGAAAAACTCGATGCAAAAACATCAGTCATGGTAAAAGCACTCAAAGACATCATGGATACTGGAACTGCTCTCGTATTTGTCACTGCAGAAGAATCAAAGAAAACAAGTGGTCTCCAGAACATCCACGGTACACACGTTGATGTCGTGACACACGCAAATCCTGCTGAGATCCTCAAGTATGACTACTGTGTTTTCACAAAAGCTGCTCTCAAAGCTCTTTCTGAACATTTCGTAACTCAGGATGCATAAAGTATCTCCTCAATTTTATTATACTATGAACATATATTCAGTCATCCTCTGACCAGTCGAATCTCACAAGTCTCGCATGCTCGAACTCGGAAACGTCTACAGCTTCCGTGTTGCCAATGACGCGACAAAGACTGAGATCAAAAAAGCATTTCACGAAATCTATGATCGTGAAGTCTCATCTATCCAAATAGCAAAGAACTACTCAAAAGTTCGTAATGGTAAGAAAGGTGTTATCCGTCGACGTGCTGCTTTCAAAAAAGCATACGTCAAACTCGATAAGCCTATCACCCAGCTTGCTAAACTTCATCTCTCAAAAGATTAATCTATGCCAATCAAACTCTACAAACCTACTACAAACGGTCGTCGATGAATGTCTGGCAATACATTTGCTGAACTCACAACAGACAAACCATTTAAAAAACTCACTACGTCTCACAAGAGTACTGGTGGTCGTAACTCTCTCGGTCGTACTACATCACGATTCCGTGGAGGTGGACACAAGCGTCGTCTCCGTATCGTCGATTTCCGATTTACAAAAATGGATATCCCTGCAACTGTAAAAACGATCGAATACGATCCACACCGATCAGCATTTATCGCACTCGTTCTCGATGCAGATGGAGAGCACCGCTACGTCCTCGCTCATACGACGATGAAAGTTGGTGATACTATCCTCACTGCTGCAAACGCAAAACCAGTTGCTGGTAACCGTCTCAAAGTCGGAAATATCCCTGCAGGCCTCTTCGTTCACAATGTTGAGCTCGTTATCGGCCGAGGTGCTCAGGCAGTTCGTTCTGCTGGTGCAAGTGCTCAGGTTGTTTCTCAGGAAGGCGCTTACACACAAATCAAGCTCGGTTCAGGTGAAGTTCGCTACGTTCACAAAGAATGTTTCGCAACAATCGGTATCGTCAGCAACATCGACCACAATCAAATTGTCATCGGAAAAGCTGGTCGTAGTCGTTGGATGGGTCGACGTCCGCATAACCTCGGTACATCGATGAACCCAGTAGACCACCCACACGGAGGAGGAGAAGGTCATACTTCTATCGGTCGTCAGCCTACTACTCCATGGGGTAAGCCTGCTCTCGGTGTCAAGACTCGCAAAAACAAACGTACAAATCGATGGATTGCTACAAGCAAACGTGGTTCTATTGTTTCTTCAAAAGCTTAATTTTTTCTTTATGTCTCGCAGTACAAAAAAATGATTGTTTGTCCCAGAGCACCTCATCAAAAAGGTCACAGCTCTCAATGTCGCTGGTAAAAAAAGCGTCATCAAGACTTGGGCTCGTGCTTCTGTTATTCATCCAGACTTCGTCGGTCACACCTTCGGTGTTCACAATGGTAAAGAACATACACCTGTTTTCGTCACAGAAGATATGGTAGGTCGACGTCTCGGTGAATTTTCTCCAACACGCAAATTTGTCAAACACGCTGGTAAAGCTATCGCAGCTGCTGCTTAATCTCTCTTTTTATGAAAGCTATTCTCAAGGGTGCCCGTATATCTCCAAAAAAACTCCGTGTCATCGCTAACCTCGTCCGAGGAAAGTCTGTCAACGATGGTCTCGCTATGCTCCGTCTCTTTTCAAAAAAAGGTGGTGATATCCTCTACAAAGTCCTCTTTAGTGCAGCATCAAATGCTATCCACAATGATGGTGCTACAAAAGACGATCTCATGATTCATGCTCTCTCAATCGCTCAAGGTCCTACATACAAACGCGCACGTCCAGTTGGTCG
>CAZLKD010000091.1:0-3913 GCA_964560015.1 uncultured Candidatus Peribacteria bacterium | reverse complement strand
AAAAAACTCTCCCGTTTCGGGGAGAGTGGAAAAGTGCGTTTGATTTTACTTCGCGCCTTAACTACCTCTCCCGAGTGGGGAAAGAAGGAGGGCGAGAAGAAGTGACATTGATTGACGCATAAAATTATTATAGGTGCAATATAATTTTGTCAAAAAAATTATTTATTCTTTCTATCAGATACAAAATAATATATTCCTGTACCGAGAGCCAACAGGCCAAAAGCAGAAAAGAACGCAATAAGTCATCTTTCTTGTTCTGGTAAGAGCCTCTTGGTTTCTATTTTTTGACCATAGGCAGGATTGAGTGGACTCAATGGATGCATTGAATCATAAACATATGGCGACTCATCTCGGGATAACTGTGGCTCAAAAGCTTTTACAGAAGAAGATGAAAGCAATATAGCTCACACAATTATACAAACATTATTTACTAACTTGATATCAATTACAGGTCTCGGCAATGTATCTGTGTTATATCACTCACAACGAGATATCGGCATATTAGTCACTTTAGTATTCGTAAGGGGAATATAACAAAATTTAAATCACGGTACTGAGCACGATATCCTGAATACTTGAATATATTTCTACTTCTGACATAGTCCGTATCTGATCGAGAGAAAACCAATCAAAACTCGCAATCTCTGAAGCCTGAGGAGAGATAGTTCCCGTGACAAGATGCGCCAAAAAATACTCTTCATAATTTCTCTGAGGACCTCTGTCGTTTACAAACTCAATCATCTTCACTCTCACTGGAGCTGGCAGTGATTGGATATTGGCTTCACGGTAGATAGTCACCAAACCAACCAATTCAACGACGATATCCAGTTCTTCACGTGCCTCTCTGATAAAGGCCTCTTGAAAAGTCTCATTTTCCTCTACGTGCCCACCAGGGAGCGTATAGGGCTTATGCGAGGCGTGTTTCACGAGGAGTATACGTCCATCACGATCTGTGATGATCCCTCGCGAGACATATTGAAGCGGGAGGTGTTTCATAAAATCAATTTTATATCTTTTATGACCGCAACATAGTGGAACTTATTGACATCCTAATATGATGTTTATTATAGATAATGATGAATGATACTTGGTGACATACAGATAGGCAAATATTTGAACGAGTCCCCTCCTGCGACCTTCTTCAAACAGTTGAGGGATTACCCGTGTGAAAGAGCTTTAACACGGCTGGGTTTGGTATAGTAACAGCAGAAGTAAAAGAAAAACTCCAAAACATACTCATAGGAATACATGGAGATTTGTTGATTGATACGCTCGAGAGAGAATTTGATCGTTGGCATGTTCTCGGGATTCTTCATGCTTTCTATTTGTGACTGTACCATGAAACAATACGTACCGCTGATATATCAAAGAGTATCACTACTGAAAGGTCCATGTATGGACGCCTTCTAGAAAGAATATTTGCGCATAATCTCAGTCTTTGTTCCGATCGTTTTACAGCTTTTAAAACACCGAGAAAAATCGATGAATGAGGTGCCAATGGTCCTTGACTGGATGCAGTTTTCTGAGACACTGAAAGTGATATCATTTGGTGAGTACTTATGACAGCAGATACATCAAAAAAATCCTGAATTAGAAAGGCTCAGCGAGAAATAGACCAATGAATATTTTCAAATCTCTGGTATAGCCAATGCGGCAAGGCAGTATTGGAACGATATCCACCGATGTACACTCCCAATAGGATTATGTCAATCCGATTCCACAATATGAATTACGACCCAAGAAAATGGGGGGCATGTTTTAAGAAATGGAAAAATGAAGAGTATGTTGGTCATCTCTATGAGAAATGACAATGGGAAGAGTGACTTTTTTTGAAAGAATTTTTCATCGATTTCCAAGTAATTATGGATAAGATTAATTCCATCATAAGCGACAACCCCCTCACGATACAAAATGTGCCATTCAAAAAACAATTAATATGAGAGATGCAAATAGAATGCGAAAAAAATTGAGAATGAGTAATGATAAAATACAGCAGGGCAAAGAAAAATTCCAACAAACCCATCTCCATCACAATACAGATTGTGCATAAGAATTTTTGAATTCCAAACAATCAAACAGGCGATATATTTATTGATAGTTTGGCAGCAGATATGCACCACGCATGATGGGGCATCATGCAAACAGAGCCTTGTATCCGTGGGTAAAACTAATACACTCCTTCTCATGAAGAAAAAGCCAAAAATCATCGCCCCTCGAGTGGCAAACAAATCAGGGTATCAAGTGCAGGATGTTTGGTTCCACAAGGCAAAAGCCGCTGGCTACCGTGCTCGAAGCGCCTTTAAGCTCATACAAATACAAGAAGAAACGAGTATTATCAGGCCCGATATGGTCGTCCTCGATCTGGGTTGTGCGCCAGGGAGCTGGCTCCAAGTCCTCTCAAAAACTGTCGGGCCAGAAGGGAGAGTACTGGGTATTGATCTACAAACAGTTGATAAATTCCCTCAAAAAAATATCGCAACGTTTGTCGGCGACATGATGTCTCCTGAATCGCACCAAGAAATGAAAGATTTTCTCCGTGATGTCCAGGAAGAATGAAAAGAAATCGAAAAAACCAAAAAGGAATCATGAGTTTGGTGAATCAATGATAATCCAAAACTGAGAACCAAGTATTTCCACCTCATTACTTCGGACGTTGCCCCAAAGACGACAGGACGAAATGATGATGACCAATACAATAGTGCTATGCTCTGTCTCGAAGTGTTAAAAATTGCCGATGAACTGCTCGCTCCAGGAGGTAATCTCGTGATGAAAATCTTCGTCGGTCGTGATCTCGCACTAGTCCTCAGCAAAGCAAAAAGCATGTTTGCAAAAATTCAGACTATCAAACCAGCTGCATGCCGCGACAGAAGCTTTGAAGAGTATGTGGTGTGTCGGGGCTTTAAGGGATAGCCTTATGAACGACATAACTCTCGCACAAAACAGATCTGTACGGTATCATGAAAGTGGTCACACTTTGGCGTTATTTCTTATCTCACAGTCGAAGGAACGTGTCTTTCGAGCAGCATTTTCTCATCAAATACTCTTGAGCGAACGAGAAGGTGGAGTAAAAATAAATAACCAAGTCAGGCTGACAGAAGCCCGATGGATTATGTTATTCCTCGCATGATGTTTGGCACAAAACATGACTGATGAAAATGTAGAAGAATTTTTCCTAAAGAGAACATGAGAAAAATATAAAAATTCAGATACGCAGAAAATTATAGAGATATTAATCCACGAATCACATATACACCCTCTTCTCATAAGAGCGACCCTCTCGGAACTCTACAATACTTGTCAGGAATATCTCTCTTCGAAATTTCTCCTTGGATACTATGTACAAAAAATAGCCCATGCTCATCACAAAAAACAAAGTCTAGAAGCGGATGATATTATCGGTATTTTGGGCAAAGACATACCAAAACTGTATTTCACAACCACCATACAAGATCTCGAGGAAAGAGTCGAAACAATACTCGAAAGGTATCGAAGACGCTCAAAAGACATCAGTCCTCCTAGATAAGCAATATAAACTATCTCTCTGAAGGAAAGACTGATTGCTTCTACGCGATAGAAGCTTTACAAGAATAAATCTTTTGCGTTCTTTTTGTCTCGACGATTCTTTTGCTATTCATGAGATAGGTGCTACTATTATTGATTATCTCTAACGAAAAATTGTATGGACAATCAAAATAGTGACTCTGGGACTAATACATTACTCATAGTAATAGTATTATTGATTCTTGTTGGCTTCGGCGCTTGGTGGTTTACGATGAGGAATATAACACCTCCACAGGAAGATTCCAAAATAAATATTGATGTCAAATTACCAACTCCGACTCCAACGCCTACTCCTGAACCAGCTCCCCAATAAACTGAACCACAAAAAAAGCCTCCAAATGGAGGCTTTTTT
>CAZLKD010000090.1:0-3949 GCA_964560015.1 uncultured Candidatus Peribacteria bacterium | reverse complement strand
TTTGCATGTTTATACCTAGCAATAATATCTGTCGCTGTATATCCTTTTGGATGACCGACATGAAGACCTGCTCCGCTTGGATACGGGAACATATCAAGTGCATAAAATTTTGGTTTATGGCTGTTTTCGAGTTCAGGATTGAGACAAGCAAACGTATCATGTTCTGACCAATATTTCTGCCATTTTGATTCGATTTCTGAGTGATTGTACATAGTGCTCTTCTGTCGCTAAGAATTAATTGCTTGAATTATATCGATTTTTTCTTTTGTGGAAGAGAAAATATAAAAAAATCCTCCCAATTTCTGGGAGGATTTTTTGGAGATTTCTTATTTTGCAACAGCGGTACCTGCATTTACCTTTACCGTAGTGGAGGTGTCAATTTTCTGCATCTGATTCTGTATTTCCTTCATTTGCTCACGCATGGTTGGATTATTTTGCAATTCCTTCATCATTTCGCCTCGAGCCTTGTCCATGAAATTGTGCTTTTTGTTGAGATGAAGAAAACCACTCACAGCACCAACTCCAGCAAGTGCAGTGCCGATGAGAGTTAATAGAATAGCTGCAACTCAGAGAATCCATGCTGTTTTTGTACTTTTTTTATTCACAGTGAGACCAAGCCAGGGAAGCATGATAACTGAAAAAAATAGGAGGAGGGCCGTTGTCCCAGCTCCACGGCCTGTTCTCTCTGAAATTTTATGGTAGATAAAGATCGCAGCTCCGAGAGTAATGATAGGGCCAATAAATGGAATAATGCCTCCAAATAGCAGCGCCACGATCCACCAGAGTGACTGTCCAGAGACTTTTACGGCTGGGTAGACATTTGCTACAGGAATCCATGACCATGCAGGATGGAGAGAGGGTTCGTATTTCTTCGCAAGTAAATAAATACCATATGATACAGCTACGTAGGAAAGCAGTGCTCCTATCAAAAAGGTGAGACCTCCAGCACCAGCGGTCAAGAATGGCATAGGCCCTACTTGCCTGATAGCCCTCTCTATGCCCTCGGCAAAGGTGAGAGAAAAACTTGTACCAGTCAACAATAACAGTAATTTTTTCATAGAAAAAAATGATGAATTAAAAACGAAACTAGTGTAATACATGGCTTGTGTATAACAAGAATTCGTACTTGCTTTCTTTTTTTATTTTTTCCTAAATCTTAGTAAAAACACTATTTCCCTATCACGGAACCAGAAAAATCACCCTTTTCGAGGGAGGCAAGAGAGGAGAGCGTATCGATGTGACAAACTCCGATTTTGAGGTCATGATCTCGCGCAAGTGCTATAGACGCTTGATCCATGATGCGAAGATTTTTTGTAAGAATGTCGCCATACGTGACAGATTCTAGTTTTTGAGCTGTTGGGTCTTTTTTTGGATCAGCAGAATAGATACCATCAACACTTGTGCATTTTATCATCATCTCACAGGAGAGCTCAAGTGAGCGGAGTACAGAAGCAGTATCTGTCGAGAAATAAGGGTGTCCAGTTCCTCAAGAGAGAAATACGATAGCACCTGCATCAAGAGAATTTTTAACTCTCTTTGCATCAAAAATTTCCCCTATTCCAGAGAGGTCGCGAGCGGTATAGACAATTGTCTGAGAGCCAAATTTCTCGATGATATCAGCTAAAATGAGAGCATTCATCGTTGTGGCAAGCATTCCTACTTCGTGACCGATAGTTGGAGATATACCATTTTTCGCAAATTCAGCACCGCGGCAGATATTTCAACCACCACAGACTATCGCTATTTGATGTGTTTTTTGTAGTATTTGGATTTCTTTTCAGACCTTCTGAAGGTAATCAAAATCATAATTATTGCCTGTGTGATTTGAGAGAGCTTCGCCTGATATTTTTATAAGTATTCGCATAGGAAAAAAGTTTAATACGTTTAATTTGTTTAATACGTTTAATTAGTTAGACTCTTCGCAAAGTATAGAGAAATTATCGTTCTTGCAATGACTATTTTTAGCCTCCACATTTGGTGAATGACTATCGCTCCGACATGGTATGGTGCGATGTATGCAATCAGTTTTCTCATTGGGCTCTTTTTTATACAGAGAGAATTCGCAGAAAAAGACGCAGATACTCTCTTTTTTGCTACTATTTTGTGAGTGATTCTCTGAGGAAGACTTGGATACGTCCTCTTCTATAATCTCGGATATTATCTCACGAATCCTTTCGAAATTTTTATGCCGTGGAAGGGCGGTATGTCATTTCACGGATGAGCCATCTGAGTGATTCTTGCTTGGTATTTTGCTTCAAAAAAAATACATACACCATTTTTAACTGTTGCAGATAAGCTCGTTTGGATAGTGCCTATTGGTCTCTTTTTTGGGAGAATTGGAAACCTGATTAATGGTGAACTGCTGGGAATGCCATGATATACAGGCATGCTCGCCAAAACAGTTAACAACATTACTTATTTCCCAACGCCCCTTCTTGAAGCATGTCTCGAGTGAATAGTGCTGATAATGATTTTACTGTGGCGAAAGAAGAAAATACAATATCCGGGACAGGTATGAGTATGGTTTCTGGGGGGATATGGTATTATGAGGTTTATTGCAGAATTTTTCCGAACCCCGGATATCCAAATTGGCTATTTGTACGGAAATTGGATGACTTTGGGTCATATTTTTTCACTCATCATGATCCTCACAGCTGGTATCCTTGGTTTGATCCTTCGGAAAAGATAAATCCTATAAATTGACAGTGAGTATTTTATATGTTACTATATACATATATGATTCGTAACTGTGCTCTCCTTTTCAGCCTATTCTTCGTCGGTACATACGTCCTGGCCGAAAGTGCAAATGATAAAAAAATACCGGTTGAACATGGTATAGAACATCCTGACCACATACCTCATCATGGCGGTAAAGATCCTGTGAAAAAAATAGGACAAGATGAATTAGTTGCTCCGAGGAAAAAGAAAAAGCCACATCGGATTACTGCTGCCTAATTATTCGTGGTGATATTTCCCTCCTGCGAGGAGATTGGTCGTGCGATAGACCTGCTCTATCAGCATGAGTACAGCGAGTCAGTGAGGGAGAGTCCAGTCAGTGAAGCTGAGGATATAATCGACGTGAGGCTTCATCAAGTTCGTATCAAGTCCGTAGGCACCACCGATAACAAAGATGACACTTTTGTGTTGCTGCATCTTCTGACTGAGCCAGACACTCATTGCTTTTGTATCTCCGAGACTTTTTCCGAGGACATCACAGAAGACCACAAAACTGTCTGAATATTTTTCGAGTTGTGCAATGACGTCATTTGTATCAAGTTTTCGAATTGTCTCTGTCTCGCCTGATTTATGAGGTTTGAGGAGAATCATTTCGAGCTCTTTCTGCAGCCTTTTTTCATATTCAGAAATCGGTTTTTCGAAGTGATGCCAAGAGTCTGCTACTGTCAGAAGGATGAGTTTTTTCATTTAAATACTCGTTCAAATTGTTAAATCAATAGTGTACACTCATTCTTCAGATGATCCCATGTTTATCGTTTTTAATTCCGGTACTATCACTTCAAAATCTCCATCGCACTCTCTTACCCATCATTTTTTCACCATCATTTCATCCAAACCAAATGATCCCATTATTCAAATTACAACTTTTCAAGTATCATGACCAGGTCAAACGTTGAAAATTCATTGTAAACGGACTTTGGTTGATTCTTCTAAGATTCGCAGATTATCACAACGCACATGTACAAGTCGGCCTCCGATATTTGTTTCACGAGTAATTGCCTCCATATTTTTATATATACTCTATTAAATAATATTGTCAAATCTTTTTAAAACAATTCCGACATTCTTCATTTTTCATTTTTCATTCTTCATTACAATGCGTGCATGGCCATCAAAGACACTTCAAAAGACATCCACAAACGACTCATAGAGCCTGTGACCACGACAGAAGATAGTGGGGAAGAGTCTCTCCGTCCGAAAAAGCTCTCAGAAT
>CAZLKD010000089.1:0-3968 GCA_964560015.1 uncultured Candidatus Peribacteria bacterium | reverse complement strand
CAAAAAAAGATACAATTAATTTTATTCATAGATTATTGACAAAATGGAAACGAGGCTATCATTATTTCTAGTTACGGGAATTGTAGGGGATTTATTTCTTTTAACAATTGGAATATATGTTTATCCCTGTATATCATACAGTTCCTAATTGGCTTGAGCATCTCAGCGATGCCGATGTTCGAGGGTTAAATCAAAGACAATTTCTCGAGGATGCTGACTCTTGAATTACTCACTTTGAGATGAAATGGATAGAGCATTGTCTCAAGGCAGACTCTTCTCACCCACTAAACGCGTCTAGCATAGAAATAATTTGAGATTTAAAAGAAAGAAAAATAGTGGTTACATTGGAGACCTTTATGCACAGCGATAAAAGAAAAGAACTGGAGCTTTTCTTGTCGTCTATTTTTTCTTCTGAGTTACCGACTCCTGACAGGCCTTATGTTTTTGAAGTATTGAGCGGTGAGGTGGCGCATAGTCTAGAATTTGAGGGAGACATAATTCGTCTTGAGCAAAATGTCGTTGCTCAATTGAGTCTTGTTTTAGAGCGTGAAAGAGTTACCAAGGCCCAGTTAGAGGTTATTCCAACAGCTATTATCGGAAATTTGCAAAGATGAATAGGGCTTAAGACTTGGAAGCTTGTTTTTAATGTTCTTGTGAGAGCAGATGATGGCGTAAATGAAGTTTTGAATCTGATCAGTATACGTGAAAAACTCATTATTTTTTTAGATACTATTTATTGCCCCGCTGTAGAGAACATAGGCAATCGAATAAACGTATCGGCGGTACCATCTATGCCAGATATAGGGAAAGTAGTTCATTTGAGTTAAACCCGGATCTTTTTTACTACTTCACCATAGCGGATGCATTTTTCTGTGGTGCCTTTTCCAGTGAGTCCGACGAATATCCAGAATATTCCGAGGAGTATGAGGAGAATGCCAGGATGCCATGTCATCTCGACGAGAGGAGCTGTGGTCGTATCAATCTGAAATCCTCCTGTGGCAGTGGTCGTTGGCATGACGATATTTCTGACTAGCGGATCCATTACTGGACCTCCGATGATAATGAGCGCGAGACCATGGAGTGCTTGTTTCCAACGGAGCCATTTATGCTTTATCACACAGGCAGTAATAATTCATCGACCGATAAAAAATACTGAAAGAATCATGAGCGCGTATTCAATCTTTTTCTCTGTTTCAGGAGATGTTTCTCCATAAAATGGTATGTCGATAACTGATCGATCCTGGGCCCACCAAAGTATCGCGATGATGAAGATGCCTGTGAGGATATGCATCAGGCGAATTGTCGTATCGCTCGGTCTGCGTGCGAAAAATTGTGCGATTTTTATCAGCGTAGGGTTCATTTTGTAAAATTAAGAATAGAGTGGCCTGCAATTCGAAATAATTATATAGCCCATCCGTCGCTCTACGAGCTATGGAGGGCATTCTACTACTCCAAATGGCTGCGCCATTCGAAGTTCGCTCAAGCGAACGTAGAATGGTGCCCAGGGCCGGAATCGAACCGGCACACCTTGCGGTAAGAGATTTTAAGTCTCTCGTGTCTACCATTTCACCACCCGGGCAGGTAATGTTAGTATAGTTTGATTATTTATTTCTCAAGTAATTTCAAAAACTCGTTCTTATATGAAGGTTGTGACATTTTTTATGGTACGGACAGATTCCAAAAAAGAGCGAGAGCGTGTTAGAGTATTTTTATTTTTCTCGAAGCTTTTGCATGAGGTATTTTTTGAAAAAATTAGACAAATTTATTTCTTATTTTATAAAAAAATAGTGGCAGGTTTGGGTTTGCAATGACCCCCAATTTTCCTAGAATAAGTAGGTGTTTTATTGATGTTTATGCAGATTTTCATAAAAAACCTCGTAACACTCAATATCGCGCCCGAATAAAAATTGTACTCACCTAATTCCTAACCAACATTTCATGGCAGCTAGTGACCTCGTCGCCCTCGTCGATGTGTGAAGTTCTCGCATCAAGACGCTCGTTGGATCTTTTATCATCGATCCAGCAAACCCAAACAGACCAAAGCTCAATGTCCTCGGAGTCGGTGTCGTAAAATCTGATGGTGTCCGCAAGGGTGTCATCCTCGACATGGAAGAATTCAA
Organism: uncultured Candidatus Peribacteria bacterium; assembly: GCA_964560015.1. Classification (GTDB taxonomy): domain Bacteria; phylum Patescibacteriota; class Gracilibacteria; order BD1-5; family JAGOOR01; genus JAGOOR01. Next base: position 1,848 of record CAZLKD010000089.1, on the reverse strand, counting down.
GAAAAATCTCGATGAATCTCTCACTGAGGCAGAGAATATGGCGGGACAACAATTTCCTCATGTAGGAATCTGTCTCTCTGGTACTGGTATCCAGATTCATCACAATCAAGGGATGATCGCTATTCCTTCAAATGAAGTGACTCAAGACGATGTGAATCGTGTCCTTGATATGGCTCAAAATGGTATCACACTGACGAATCAAACTGTTCTCAAAATCATTCCAGAATCTTTTTCGGTTGATCTCGAGCATCATGTGAAGTCACCAGTTGGTATGAGCGCAAAGAAGCTCGAAGTGAATGCATACATTTTTACGATTCCCACGACAGCGCTCAATAATGTCCGAAAAGGATTCAAGGATGTCGGTATCGATGTCGTCGATGTATATCCTTCCCTGCTCACTTCACCAGAAGCTGTCCTCTCTCGACGTCAGAAAGAGCTCGGAGTTGTTTGTGTCGATATCGGTTCTTCTTGTACAGGCGTCACTGTTTTTGAAGAAGGGGCTATGCGACATGCATACATCATCCCAGTTGGTGGAGAATATGTCACTTCGGATATTGCCCTCGGTGTCCGTGTCTCAGTTGATGTCGCAGAAAAACTGAAGACGGACTATGTCGACCTCACATTCTGTGATCAGTCAAAACCAAAGGACGAAGAAATCGCTCTCAGCCGTATCGATAAAAAAGAAACAGAAACAGTTTCAAAACTCTACCTCTCGCAGATTGCTCAGGCTCGTTACAAAGAAATCCTCTCTCTCGTGAATCAAGAGCTCAAACGTCTCGGACGTGATGGTATGCTCCCTGAGGGTGCAGTATTCGTGGGTGGCGGATCAAAAGCTCGCAATCTTATCGACCTCGCAAAAGGAGAACTCCGACTCCCATGTACTATCGGTTTCCCAGAAGATCAAGAATTTGTCACAGGAACATCTGTCTCAGATCCAGGATTTGCGTCTGCTGTCGGTGCACTTCTCCTCTCTCAGAGAGCAGGTGGATTTGGCCGTGCACGGATGTCTCTCGGTGCTGGTATCGGTGGTCTCAAGGATTCGGCAAAAAAGTTTTTCAAATTTTTACTTCCATAAAGGACTGTACTTCTTTTTCCTCACTTATTAATTTTTATTTTTATGGCACCAGTCAAATCAACACGTAAAGCAGGCTCAACAAAGAGCGGCTCTCTCAAGGGTCTTTTTCTCAAAGATGCAGTTTCTCAACCAGAGGAAGTAAATGTTTCAAAAATGATCTCACCTGTCGCAAGTATCAAAGTCGTCGGTTGTGGTGGTGCTGGTCAGAATACTATCAATCGTATGATTGAGAGTGGTCTCTCTGGTGTAGAGTTCATCTCCATCAACACAGATAATCAGGCTATCTACAATTCTCTCGCACCTGTCAAACTCAGTATCTGACCAACGACAACTCGTGGTCTCGGCGCTGGTGGTGATCCAGAGCGAGGTAAAAAAGCTGCCGAAGAATCTATCGATGATATTCGTGAAGCACTCGCTGGTGCTGATATGGTCTTCGTAACGTGTGGTCTCGGTGGAGGTACTGGTTCTGGTTCTGCTCCTGTCGTTGCTGAAGTAGCAAAAGACATGGGAGTCCTCGTTGTCGGTGTTGTCACAAAACCATTTGCATTTGAAGGTCAACGTCGTAACAATCAGGCTCTTGAAGCGTACGATGTTCTCAAATCAAAAGTAGATACACTCATCACTATCCCAAATGATCGTATCCTCACTATCATCGATAAAAAGACTCCTCTCCTCGATGCATTCCGTATCGTCGATGAAGTTCTCACAAATGGTGTACAGGGTATCTCAGATCTCATCACTCAACCAGGTCTCATCAACGTCGACTTTGCCGA
>CAZLKD010000088.1:3510-3983 GCA_964560015.1 uncultured Candidatus Peribacteria bacterium | reverse complement strand
ACACACTCGAAGAAGTCGGAAAAGAATTCGGTGTCACTCGTGAACGTGTCCGACAGATCGAAGCGAAAACCCTCCAAAAACTCCGGAATCATCCTGCCAGTGATAAAATTAAGTATTTCTTTTAGTTGAGAAGAATTAAATTTCCTATCTCATTCATCACAACTGCAACTCATTATGATAACAGAATTGAACATACCTGAAAATTTTGGCGAAGCTATTTTCTGAGGTCCAGAGCTATGATTAGCTACTAAGATAGAAAAGGCAGGGCGCTTGAATGGTGAATTTCTGAGCGATGAACAAATAGGAAAAATACAAAGAGGCCTGAGAAACAAAATAGCTCTCTATAGGCTTGATAAAATCGTACCTGGACGGGGTAAATTGGATGATGTGGGAGCAATGGCTTGCCTCCTTCGAAATGCAGCTTTGCTTGCAAAAGTATCCTTACAAAGTCACCTCCAACAAGAACCAACTCC
>CAZLKD010000088.1:0-3487 GCA_964560015.1 uncultured Candidatus Peribacteria bacterium | reverse complement strand
GAAGATTTGCTAGGCATGAAAAACTGAACAATGAATCAGCAACAACAATTTCTCGAAGCTCGTACATCTCAAAAAGAAACAGAAAGACGACAGAGAAGATTGCCACCTTATAGGCTTGCCGCATAAGGAAAAAAGCTTTATCTTTTAGGTCTAATTGAGAAATAAACTCAAAAAAACAGCCGTAATTTGACTTATTGTAAATTATTTTACAATGCATAAATGCCGAAACGAATTGATATCCCCTGAACACACTGTGAGGTATTTAAGCCAAAAATAACAGCATTTTTTGGGGAACCAGATGAAACATGGAATGACCATATGGAAGCAGATAGACTGTTACCATTTGATGAAACAGTTAAACGTATTTGAAAAAGGCTCGTAGCGCTCGATCATGAGGTCACTGTTCGTGCCCATAGTCTCTGATGCAGAGCGCTCATACATACAATTATTGAAAATCCTGAAGTGCTTGGGAAAATTAATGAAATAGCATTGATTTGCCCTCCAATTTCTATGACAGAACTCGCTCAACATATCACTAGTAACAGATCAAGATTTTTAGGAAAATTTTTAGAAAAAGAAATGCCATTGATGTTTCAATGAAATTTCCTGGAAAGCCTCCGGCCAGATACGGCCTCAATAAATGATAGGCTTATTAATACGCTTGTGGAAACTAACTACAATGGAGTCCGCGTGCACTTTGACCCTGATGATCGTTTTTTTAGAATAAATAGAGATGATTATGAAGAACAAGTTATGAATATGGTAGTGGCAGCAACACCTCTCATAAGTGTTACAAAAAACTCTTACGGGCACAATTATGAGAGATATCCTGGGTAAAACAGAGGTTTTTAGTATAATGCTTCTATGAGACCCAACACATTTTTGCGCCTCTCAACTGGACCTGACGACCTAAGCAATCGCAATTTAACAGTTTTCATGGAGCAGAAGAGAGAATCTGGCAAATTCATCAATGATGCAGACGCGGAAATCCTAGAGCTTGCCATTTCTGACAAAGTAGCAACTCTTTTGCCGCACTTCAGGGCCAAGACGGTAAACGAATTGAAATTTGCCTTCTTTCATCTATCATCCCTACGTAAACTCGCAAAGGCTACCCTCCTCGCCCATGAGAACTGGTCTATTGATGATCCAACATCAGAAGAAATATGTGCCATGCTCAATCTCACACCACAAGAATATATCAGTATGATCAAAACTGCCAACCAATACAGAAAACAAGCATTAACATAACACGACACCTATGTCTCTCTTTACCATCGACATTTCTTCTCTTCTCTCCGCTCCTGTGGGGAGTATTGAGGAGTTTCAGTTTTTCCAAGAAATCCCGGCAGACACATGGACTGACGTCATCTGTGAAGCAGATCTCGACATGCATATAAAAATCATCCGACAAGAATACGGAGTTGATTGTATACTCAGTAACCTGAAAACGACTATCACAATACCTTCAGAAGGCATTGAACAGAGAGAAATCGATATTCATGGAGTTACACGCGAATTTCATCTGAAGAAAACACCAAGTGATACCGATGATATCAGCTATATCGATACCCACGATGCGACTATAGACCTCACCACCGTCCTCGAGCAAGAACTCTTGATTTCGGGGCTGTAATATTTGCTTTTTATTATTTTATGTGCTAATATATATCATATCAGCACTATGTTTGGAAGAAAACACATAAAACATCACCCCAAAAAGCCCATTATTTACTGATTTTTAGCAGTAGCGCTCCTCAGTATAGCGCTCTTTGAATGACCGCAGCACTATCTGATGTCGAGCATTATCGATACTCCGAGTGTTGCGGATGTACCGATGCCTCCGAGAGACCATGCTGAAAAAAATGCCCAAACCAAGAAAATACACGATGCTACGCATATTATCGAAGGAGAACTCACACAACTCTATGCCAGAAAGACATCGCTCAAAAACACTCTCCAACTCAAAAAACACCTCCTCTCCGCTCTCGAAAACCAAGAAAATGGAGATGATGCCGATGCTACAGTAAAAAAACTCAAAACAGACATAGCACATCTCTCGGCAGAACTCGAGGGAATCGAGTCAAAAATAACCACCATATACGCAACTATCGCCACGTATAGTGAAGAAGTAAATACGACACCACCAAGTCTTCGATAGAACTACTGAACGAACACTGTTGTCCCAACACGAGACCATCCATAGATAAATTTTACGGCAGCATGCGGAGTATTGATACACCCATGACTACCACCATAGACGTAGTCTTTTCATCCAAATCGTGTACGCCAACAGTTTTTACTGTTACAAGAATCATGGATACCATACGCCCCTGAAAAAGGGAGCCAATAATCCACCCAGAGCTCATAATCTTCTTCTGGGAAAGGAGATTTCATGAGGTGATCGAGTTCTTTTGTATATATATGAAACAGTCCGCGAATTGTCTGATGTGTACTTCGCCCAGTCGTAACGGGGGTTGAGAGGATGAGCTCACCGTCTTCGTAGACATACATCATCTGGAGCTTGAGGGAGACAAAAATCTGAGAATATACATCACCAATCGGAGCCATTGGCGGTAGAGTATCGGTCCATTTTTTCATTTCTTTTTCTACGAGTGGAGCACGTTTGACCTTTGCTTCTGCTCGCATCTTTTTTGACTCAACACGATACGGGTCAAGAGTAGCAGAAAATGTCTGGAGAGTCGTGAGAAGTTGTTCCGTTGGGAGTGTCTTCAGGGCATCGCGTGTAAACGTCTGAACAAAACCCTTTTTTAACACCTTGTAATCATAGGTGAGCTTGTTTCATCTGACAAACCGATAGTACGAATCGAGAAATGCCATCTCATGCTTGAGAGCCAGTGTGTCCTCTAGGATGAGTACTCTTTTTGTCAGATCAAACTCTGTTTGTGCTTTTTTGGTAGCATCATCCGACATGATCGAGAGTTTTCTGATATCTTCCACACGGACATACTTCCCTGAATTGAGTTCGGATTCATACGTATCTGCGAGACTCGCTATCGCTTCTCTCTGAGGAAATATATATTCCTGACTTGCCTGAGCGACATCACGGAGAGAAGCAATGTCATGTGCTATTATGTTATGAAAATGGTCTATCGCCTCTCTATACTGTTTTTCGAGTGATCGAATCCCCGATTGCAAAATATCTGATTCACGAGCGAGGACATCAGGTCGAGTAAATATATTTCTCGCCTGAGAAGCGGAGTGTGCCTTCTGAAAATCAGCAGGCATGTCGATGAGCGTCCCTTCTTTGGTGGCCTGGTTGTAGAGTTCATCGTAGCGATGAACCAGGTGCGAATGCCAAAAAAATGAAAACACATGAAGAACTACCAAAAAAATCACTCCTATCAGAGTAAAATTCCACCATTTCTCACGCGGAAAAAGTTTATTCAATACTTTCTTCATAACAATGAATAGAGAATAGGATAAAGTAGGGATTTTGCAATGATTTTACGTGAAGAACTGGTGAAAA
>CAZLKD010000087.1:0-4197 GCA_964560015.1 uncultured Candidatus Peribacteria bacterium | reverse complement strand
TTCGTACATCCATGCGATATTTTCTCCAAAAGATGAGACATCCATACAATTTTTTGCTTTGATGAGGAGATCGCAATAACTGCAATCTTCAGATTCGAGCATACTAAAACTCGACTTCACATTTTTCACATTGTAGAGATCGTCTCCAATAGAGTTATCTATCTGCGTTCCATGGATAAATTTCTTTGGATTTTTTTTGAGAAAATTCTGGAACACTTCTCGTCTATTTGCTATTTTTTGATCTTGAGTGACGAGTTTGAGTTTTTCCTGATATTCTTCTTTTGTGAGTTGCTCGTTCATAAAGCAATACTGTTTGTTTACGAGGTTACAGCAGTAGATGCAGTCACGACAGCCAATACAACTATCGATAAACCATGAATCGCTACAATTCACACAATAGTTACTAAAGCGAAGCCCACGAGATGTTTCGCACTGAAAAGACTCAAAGCACTGCTCTGATTCAGTGAGAAAACTACACTCAACACAGTCCTTTGAGTGTTGTATTTTGTTACAATAATAGCATTTTTCATTGAAGTCTGAATCAAAGGTGAGGTAACATGAGCGACAATTACTCACACAGTTGGAATAGTCTGAATTCTCTATAGGGTCTTGTTGTTGCATGTGAAATCGTGGTGTTTTATCCGAGAGAGTTTTAAATTGCTCAAAGAAATTTTTCGTGAAATCAAATTCCATACCGTAGTCAGTCGGATTGTACTTGTCAGAGAGCCAGTATTCTCGGCTAAAAACAGGGAAAGGCACGTCAGGATTATAATTTGATATCAATTCTTTTCCTGTAGCGCTGCATTTTCTTTTGTAGAGTTTTCTCTCGTTACGAAATGCGAGGCGTCTTTTCTGTCGTTCTTCTGGGCAGAGCTTCGGTGCTGGTATTTGAAATTTTTTTCCATCAAAGCTCGGAGAGACTTTATCATAAAACTCGAGGTCTTTATCTGTTACGACGAATTCTTTGCCTGAAATGAGGCATTTCTTTGTTTCGACGATTTTTTCGGTTGGGAGAAGAGAGGACATAGAGGAGGATAGATAATTTCCCTAAACAAAATCAGTATAGTATAAATTACAGATAATGCTGAAAAATTCTCTTTTACTTGATTAAATAAGGATTTGTGATACTATATTTCTGTAGAAAAAATTTTACAACATGGATATAAATAACACATTACGTCAGCTCGGATTCTCTGAAATAGAGACAATAGTGTACCTCTCCCTCCTCCAATCAGGTGGGGATTACGTCTCAACCCTGGCGAAGCGTACCAAACAGGGGAGAGTTGGCCTGTATTATACCCTCGATACCCTTCAGAAAAAGTCTCTCGTATCAGTCGTGAAGCGTCATGGAGCAAAATTCTTCGTTCCAGAAAAACCAGAGCGTATCGTGAATATCGAGCGTGAGCGGCTGAACCTCTCAGAGATGATCCTCCCATCGCTCAAAACGCTCGTTCATGCTGAGGCTTTTCGGCCTGCTTTTACCCTCATTGATGACGAAAAAGATATAGATGAGTTTCTTCATGAACTCGCGAAGTCAGAAGAAGTTCTCTCGTATGCGAATATGCACGTCTGGTACGAAAGTGAAAAAGAGAAACTCCTCAAATTTCTTGAAAAAATACTCAAAAAAGCCAACAAGACCCAGTTTATCCTCCCATACCATGAAGAGACGCAGACTCTTTTCCGAAATCTCTCAAAGAAATATCCCCACCTCTCACTTGTGACTATCGAAGAAGGACAATTTCCATTTCGGTATGATATTTTTATTACCGAGAGTGTTGTAGGGCTTTTCTTCTTCGAGGATGGAGAATTTCGTGCTATCCGTATCGCGAGCCGTGAGTATGCTGATTCTCAGCGGGCTATTTTTTACCTGGCTTGGCTAGGTGGAACAGGGTTTGTGACGAGTTAATTTACCGAGATTTTGATTCACTGAAGATATCTCTAAAAGAGCTTAAAAAGAAACTACCTTAGACCAGTCAAGCCTTGTCACATCTAATCTTTCATTTCAGTTAAGCACTATATTTTTTTCATCTTCCCATGACTGGAATTTTTTATTGTTTAACCAAACTCCTTTGAGAGAATGAAGATTAAATATAAACAGCCCAGATATTTTTTCTGATTGAATAGAAATAGCTCTCAAGTGAGAGTGCTTTATATTTTTTTCTTCATGAAAATCTAAATTAACTAAGTCGGGATTGATATTGTTTAAAATAAGAATATCTCATGAATAGAGCATTCTACTATCTTTATAGTCGGTATCTGTTCATTCTATTCTCACTTTTAGCCTGAAGCTATTTTTATCTTCATTTTGCAGGTATGACAAATATTCAGACCTGATTTTTTTTTCTTCTTCCGGCAGACTTTGAAAGTCTGCATTTTTTCAGTTTTCAAAAATAAAGTTGTTAAAATCAGATTGTAACTTTGTATAGGGTGTAAATATTGTTAGTCCTAAAGTACCATAATTTTGGCTTTTATAATTGAGTCAATTTTCGTATTTTATGTCTTGCTCATACTGCATGTCACAGTCCATATAGCAATGTAAGTTTATGTAATTCCCAGAAGAATTCTTTGAGTCTGACTGACTGTAAACTCAAATACTACCTATGCCGAGATTTGTTCATGTAATTTCAGAAAGTAAATCTGACAAGTGATGTCTATCTATCATTCTGTGATTATCTAAAATGAGGTTATTATTATGATCATAGGTGATCATTGGTAAAAAGTGATTTCATCAATTCCATCCACCATCTCATAAATATAATATTGTATTGGTATTTGTTTGATAATTAAATTCGATTATTCAGCACCAAGTCATTTCAGTCCATGAATAACTGAAGGCATCATCTTGTACGAGTTTTGGGAATTCTTTCATTGATCTAGGAGATTTCTGAGAAGTGCATAATGTGTACACTCCTAGAGTGTTATCATGATTTTTTGAAACTGACGAAAATCTGTAAAAATCCTCTATTTCTCAAGTTATTTTTAGATGTTCGATAATTGTCTTTTCTTTTTGAATTTTTTCAATAATTTTCTCTCTTTTATTCATCCATTCTTCGTCAACTGAATCACTTCTGTATTGTTTTTTACTCAATCATATTGTTGAAACAAAAATTTTCATCACCTGATCAATATCAACTTGGGCATTTCTGTTTTCTTCATTTTTTATATCATCTGTAGTAGTTGTATATAAATTAGAACCTGTTTCTGTAGTTTTTACTTCCGATGATACATTCTGTATAGTTTGGTCAGTTTTTCTTTGTAAAAGATATAAGAGCCCACAGCCAACAAGGGTTAAAATAAGCAATACCAGAAGAATCTTTTTCATAAAGGAGGTTTTTAAAAATTATAATAACTATTCAGCCCTCACCACAGGAAACCTGTGACAGAAAGTCCTGACTTCTTCACGGAGCGCTTTCAATACTTCTTCATTATCAGCATTTTTGAGTGCTCGATCAATAAAATCACCGATTTGTTCTGCGTCTGCCTCACGGATACCACGAGTAGTCATCGCGGGGAGCCCGAGACGGAGTCCAGATGGTCGAAATGGAGGATTTGGATCGTCAGGAATAGTTGATTTAGAAGTCGAGATACCTATAGCATCCAGAGTGAGTTCTGATTTTTTTCCATCCATGTCCGTTCCTGAGAAGTCGATGACGATTATATTGTTATCTGTTCCACCAGTGACGAGTTTATAACCACGAGAGACGAGAGTCTCAGCAAGAGCATGATTGTTTTTGAGGACACGTGCACCATATTCACGGAATTCATCTGTATCAGCTTCGTGGAGGGCGACCGCGATAGCAGCGACTTGATTCATGTGTGGTCCACCTTGAACTCCAGGGAAGACAGAACGGTCAATCAGCGTTGGTATATTTTCAATGGTTTTTTCTGGAGCCTTGAGTGGATTGCTCACTATACCTTTTGAAAGGATGAGGGCACCACGAGGACCACGGAGAGTTTTGTGCGTCGTGGTCATCATGACATGGAAACCATAATCGAGTGGATTTTTCATCACACCTGCAGCGATAAGACCTCCGAAATGTGATACATCAGCCATCATGATAGCACCGACTTCTTTTCCTATCGCGACAAATTTTTCATAATCCAGTTCTCGTGGATGAGCTGAGTATCCAGCGATGATGAGTTTTGGTTTATGTTCGAGTGCCATCTCACGGAGATTATCGTAGTCCATGAAATTGT
>CAZLKD010000086.1:0-4249 GCA_964560015.1 uncultured Candidatus Peribacteria bacterium | reverse complement strand
AAGGCTCCGGACTCTGAATCCGGCATCGGGGGTTCGAATCCCTCATTCCCAACCATTAGATACACTAATGTCGCATTGTGACCCGCATACGCGGGTCTTTTTGTACCTTTTTTCTACCTCATTAACCCTTTATGGGACTGCATCTCTGAGTAGTAAGTTCTAGACCGTTAAGCCTGAGGTAGAGATACACTAAACAACATTCTGAAAACATTGCAATTTCTCTCAAAATACACCATTCACTGTGATTTTTTTCCTCTTTCTCAGCTTCTATTTAAGAATGGGAGACCCTTTTACATGTTTCAATAAATACTTCAGAAAGTTATCAATTTCTTTTTGGTCTTTTATATAATATTGAGCGCTGCTTGAATCGCTCTTACCGACACGTATAGTTATACCATGTGATAAAGCATGAAATGCATCTTCATCGGTGAGATCATCTCAAATATAGAAAGGAAGCGCTGATGAGTTTATTGATTTCATCATTGTCAGACAAACGGTTCACTTATCTCAACTGTCCATAGACCTTACTTCAAATGTCATTTTGCTCCATCTTAGAGCAACATGGTCGAAAGAGACAGCATGAAGCGATTCTTCAATGAGTGGAATCATGTGTGGTCTCGCCATTCTGTAATGAAATGCGATAGTGTATTTTTTATCCTCTAAACATGTGTCCTGTGGATACCTTCATGATAACTCAATAAGTTTCTCTCTTGCCTCGGATAGAGAGAGCTCGTCAAAAGAAATAGAATATCTTTGCCCAGAAATAGACCACTCAGCTCCATGGTTTCCAGCATACATAGCTCCAGGTATGGGTATATGTTCCAAAATATCATCGAGAGACCTCCCACTTATGATACCGATAGGGATTCTTGATGAGAGTTCAATAAGTGCTTGTTTCGTCAGGAGATCCACAAAAGCATCGTTTGGATTTGTTGCCACTTGTGCCAAAGTCATATCAAAATCGAAGAAACCTATTATTGGTTTAGAAAAAACTACATCAAGTTCTGAAAGGTGGTCAAAAAAATACTTCATAATTCTCTTACATAAAACTATCCGATATCGACTATAGACTTAATAAACTCAGCTGACCAACGGTAGACGTTGTAGTTCATAACAATCTTCTTCATGCGGTCGGTTCTCGTTTTTCGTTCTGACTCTGGCATCGTGAGAGCATGATAGATAGCTTCCGAAGTTTCTTCGGCGCTATATGGGTTAACTATGAGAGCATCCTTTAATTCTTTTGACGCCCCTGCAAATTGACTGAGAATAAGCATTCATCTATTCTCTCATTGCGCTGCGATAAATTCTTTTGCTACGAGATTCATACCATCATGGAGAGACGTGACCATACAAACATTTGCCATATTGTAGAGCGGATCTATCTCTTCATGAGAAAAATGTTCATTCCGTAGGATAATTGGTTGCCATTTGTTATTACCAAATTTTTGATTAATTCGATCAGCTTCTTCTTTCACATCCAGAGCGAATTGTTGATAATATGGGACATCTCCTCTGCTCGGAGCTGCAATTTGGAGAAATGTAAAATTACCCACATATTCCCCGTAAGCATCGAGAAAAAACTCAATGGCCTTGAATCGTTCCATCAGACCTTTTGTGTAATCCATACGATCGACACCTAGTGCAAAATATTTTGTATTGATGTGAAATTTTTTTAGCGTTTCTATCATCTCTTCCTGGGTCGGCATTTTTTTGTTTTCTCACGTGAAATCGACACTAATGGGAAATGGTTTCACAAAACTTGTATGCTCTTTATACACAACGGAAAATTGATCAAAATCGACACGAGCCTCCAATTCTCTACTCACTGTATCCATGAAGTTATTACCATATTGTTGTGTATGAAAACCAATAATATCAGCCCCGAGCATTCCACCGAGTATCTCTTTTTTTTGCGGACAAATACTAAAAGACTCTGGACTTGTCCATGGTATATGCCAAAAGAGTCAAATTTTCACATCTGGGCGTGCTTTTTTGATGATAGCTGGGAGGAGTGCTAGATGATAATCTTGAATGAGCACAATAGGATTTTCTTCTCAGCGCAACTCTTCGAGGAGTTTTTTTGCAAATTGCATATTCACTCGTCGGTAACGCCCCCAATCCTCTTTTCTAAACAATGGTCGTATATGTACATTATGAAAAAGTGGCCACAGGGCTTCATTTGAAAAGCCTTGATAGTATCACTTGAGATCATCAGTACTTAACCAAACACGCTTCAGTGTGTATTTTGGTTCATTGGGAGGAACCTGAATACAATCATTGTGATCAACTGTTTCTCTGTCAGCATCACCACTTCCATGAGCTATCCATGTACCTCCGCAAGCTTCCATAACGGGATTGAGAGCGGCAACAAGACCACCAGCAGGCACTTGGTAAACGATACCATTTTTAGTTTTTTTATGAATATACGGTTCTCGGTTTGAGACCACATACAGTTGGCCATTTCAGATATACGATTTGATAAATTCACTGAGACGGTCAGCAGTCCAAGGGGTATCGAGCTTTTCTAAGCGCATACGAGCCTCATAACTGGCAGCCAATCGTGCGAGATGAAGACTCTGTGTCATGGATGTTATTTCCTGGGTAAGTGGTTGAAAAAGAGAATGATTTTTATCAGCATATATAGCAGTATTTCCGGACCGAATTGACCGTATATATTGAACAAAATTAGTCAGTGGTTGAAATATGATGAGCCGGATAATAACTGCGACAGCAAAAGAAAATGCCAATGCCTGTATTAATAATCGAAAAATATTGTTTTGCCATATCTCCGCGATTCGCGTGTCAATATATTCAGCCTTTTGAATAACAAGCATAGCCCCCACAACGCTTCTTTCCTGATGAATAGGACTGGCAAAAAGATAATACTTTACATTCTGTGATTCAATAAAAATACCTTCCTCTTTGTCCGCATCCATAGAATTTGCTACAAATTCTGAACTTTCTATGAGTTCTTTGGGAAGGTTCTGAGAAGAAATAAGAATAATATTTTTATTATCATATACCACAATGCCCGCAAGACGCTCTCTATCACTAAATCTGTCAACAGTCTTTTGTAATGTTTTCTGTGCATTGTTGAGATAACTTGGTTCAATAGATTCTTTTAAACTTTCCGATAAAAGACGTGTACGAAGCTCAAGATCTGAAATGAGTCTTGTATGCTCACGATCTGCCTGCTGAAAGGCAAACATAACAGCAATCAATGCTGATACTACGACGACACTAATAATGGTAAGGAATGCTTGTTTCATAGATTGGTTGTAACATTATAACAGTTCTTCTGATTAACTTATATGATACAATTTTTTGCAAAAAGACAATAAATGCACAAGGTATTTGCAAGCAAACTATCTCACTAAAAGATAAGTAATATAGGCACTATATATCATAACAAATATGACTCATTGCCATCGTTCAAGCTGGTTCTTTTGACCAATCAGTAGAGCAAAGAAGAGAAGAACAGATGCTCCTATACACATAAATATATCTACAAATGATGCTGATTGTATTTGTATAGGATTAATCGTAGCTGATATACCAAGTACCCAAAAGATATTAAAAATATTTGATCCCACTATATTTCCTACAGCAATATCATTTTGCCCCTTACGTGCTGCTACAATGGAAGTAACAAGTTCTGGAAGAGATGTTCCTATCGCAACAACTGTAAGCCCTATAATTCTCTCTGACATTCATAAAAGCTCTGCAATACGAACTGCCCCATCGACAAACATATTTCATCAGACAAAAAGCCCAATCAAACCACCTATAATCAAATGAAAAGTCATCCAATTTGTATAGAGTTTTATACCTTTGTCTTCATTTTCCTCTCCACGACTAATATGAAAGACATAGTAGAGAAAAATAACAAAAAAGAGTAAAAGAACCAGGCCGTCTGCTCGATTGATAAAATTGGTTTGCCCTTGTCCAAAATAGATGTCCGCTCCGAGGAGACCAACAGCTACTATAGCTAGAAGTGAAAAAGGTATTTCTTTCCATACTGTTGAATCTCTTACAGGGATAGTAGAGAGTACACTTGTAAGGCCAAGGATCAGAAGAATATTTGATATATTTGATCCAACAATATTTCCAAGAGCTATATCGCTTGTGTTCTTCAGGCTTGCGAAAACACTCACAATAAGCTCTGGTAGTGATGTACCAAAAGCAACTATGGTAAGACCGATGACAAGACTTGAGATGCCAAATCTTTTTGCAATTGAGACAGACCCCA
>CAZLKD010000085.1:0-4294 GCA_964560015.1 uncultured Candidatus Peribacteria bacterium | reverse complement strand
AAACCCAGCGCCATCTGCAGTGCGGAATATCGCACCGACGTTATTGAGCGAACGGATGTTTTCGAGGATAATGGCTTTCATTTTTTACTTAAGGATTACTTCACTATCTAAAGTATATCCACGTAATTCCATTTCTCCATTTTGATTTTGCCAAACGAAATCGTAGCCCATATTTACACCACTTACTATATATATTCATTGTGGTTTTAATATCCTACCAACCTCTTGTCTTAGCTTGTTTTGAAAATGCTCTGGTCTAAATCAAATTTTTCGATGTAATACTCGACACATATTCTGTGTTTCTGAGAATCTCCCATCAAAGACAATATCAAAATCCTGGACTAGGGTAACCAATTTTTCTGGTTCCTGTAATAAATCTATTGTTTGATGAGGAAACTCTTCTTTAATATTATCACCGATGTCTATCCCTAAAACTTTTGCTCACATTTTATGCAGCTCTCTCGCTAAATGAGGTTCATATTCTTTTCAATAAAAGCCATCATCGTAATTTGAGCAACCACATCAGAGTAATAGTATAGACGCTGTAGATATTTTTGTTTTACCTATCATTTCCCCAATACCAAACTTTTCTAAACACATATTGAAGCAATAAACGCTAGAATATCAAGGTTTCCCATGGTATTCCCGAGCCTTAGCGTACAAATCAGAGTCGAACATAAATATACTGTATAATATAATTATTATATAATATAAATATATTAGTCAATTTTTGTATTTCCTGAGAAATACCTATTATGTTGCTATGAAAATCTACATAAAACCATCTTGTCCGTTCTGTATTCGACTCCTTTCCCTCCTCGATGAGGCAGGCTTGAAATATGACATCATCGATGTTATCAGTCATGAAGGTAAAAATGATGAAATGATCAAGAAATCAGGCCAAAGAGGCGTACCAGAAGTGGAAATTGCCAATGTCATCATCCCAGATTATGCTACAGAAGAAACGCTGGTGGAGGATATTCAGACCATTCTCGCTGCGTGATATGTAAATGAAGAAGTTTTGAAAAAACTTACCAGTACCGTTGTTTATCTCTAAATATATCAATTGCAAATGATAGAAGCTCTTCTGATTGATGAAAAAAGCCCTTCAGAACTCTATTTTGATCAGGGTGGGGAAGTCGTAGTATTTGATACAACTCAGGCAAAAGAATTGTTATCAAGAAAAGTCGTGATTTCCAACAATACAAAGCTCCGATGGTATGGAGTTGTTGCTGGAAATAGTGAATATTCCCTGCAATTTGATACACAATCAGGTGAAAGCATTGTTCGGACGCTCCTTCTCTCCACCAAAAATGAACAATTAAACATGACCGTTCGTTCTGTACTTTCGCAGTCGAATACTGTCTCAAATATCCATATTCTCTCACTCGTGGGTGAATCGGGAGTAATCATTCTCAATGGTACCGTACAGATTGATGTGAATATTGCCAAAGTAAAAGGACATATTCTCGAGGAAAATATTTTTCTTGGTTCAAAAGGGAATATCCGAGGTATTCCATCGCTTCTCGTACACTCGGATGATGTTGAGGCCGGACATGCGGCGCGTATCGAAAGAGTCTCTGATGAAAAATTGTATTATTTGCGTTCTCGTGGTATTCCACGAGATGATGCGACGGTGATGATGATAGAGAGTGCTGTGGCTGATTTGTTTGAGGGGCTTGATTCTCAATTTCAGGAAAAAATAGGAAATCAGGTTATGAAACTTTTTTAAATTCCCAGCATGCTCGTATTCCGATCATCGCAGCATTATCTCAGCAATATTTGAGAGACTTTGGAGTGTAGTAGGGGATGGTATTTTTCTCTGAATACTCTTTCATGATTTTCTGGAGTGCTGAGTTGGCGCTGACTCAGCCGACGAGAGCAATACTTTTTGCTTTTAACTTTTTCTGAGCCTTTATCAGACGTTCTGAGAGTACAGTCATGATCGTTCTCTGGTAGCCGTAGGATATTTCGATGTGGTCTGTTTCGGTCAAATTACAAACCTCCCCAGCCCCTCCAAAGGAGGGGTTTTGATTCAATATCTGTAGTTTATTATTTAGATATTCTTTTATTTTTTGCGTTATTCCTTTAGGATCTTTTAGGACTTCATTATTTGTAAACCTGATAACGTCAAAACCTATTTCACGGAGAAAGAGCGTTCTCATGTCATCGTACTCTTTTTGTTTTTCATGTATTTCTCCATCAATTTCGATGACTGTTCTGAGAGGTAAACAAAGAAAATCAGTTATAAATCCTCAAATAATATGTTGTCTTCTGATTTTATAACCAGTTTTTTTTGTTTTTAGATATTCCCAGAGAATTTTTTCTGTTTCAGTGGGATTATTTTTTAATTTATCACGGTATTCTTTAACGTAATTATATAGTCTTTTGTCAGCTGTTAGCCAATGAGGTTCTCTTATTATCTCATTTCAGTCTGAAGTCTCCCCTTTGGGGAGATTTAGAGAGGTTTTACGTGCCTCTATCTCTCTGAGGGCTGCTGACTTGAGTCCAGAGAATGAAAAATCGAGATTATCAACCGCGAGCGTGGTAGTGAAACTCGGGATATTTGTATGAACAGCTCAATCGTATTTCTGAGCGAGCTCATCGATATATCGTCCTGCAGGGAAGGGGAGTCAGAGACTACGCCCTACTTTATCCATGGTTTCTCCAGCACTATCATCGATGGTGCTACCAATTTTCTCTATTTCATAGATTGATTTCCAGAGAAAGAGGTCGTTATGTCCACCAGAGGCTGAGAGAACTACAATTGGGAATTTTAGCTCATCAGCCTTTCTCTCAAGGAGAAGGGAAAAAATATGTCACTCGATATGATTGACCCAAATCAGTGGTTTTTTATGACTTATTGCCAATGTCTTTGCTACTGTTTTCCCGATGAGGAGCGAGGGGACAAGTCCTGGCTCACTCGTCGCTGCAAAAACATCGATATCAGAAAGCTCCACATTGCCTTCTCCGAGAACTCGAGTAATGAGATCAAATATATGATCTGCATGAAGTCTTGCAGCTATTTCTGGCACAACTCCCATTGTTTCGACATGTTCGAGTTGTGTATGTGTATGCATCGATACAAGCTCGTCATCTCGGAAAAGAGCGACGGACGTATCATCACAGGAGGATTCAAATGCGAGGAGGTACATGTCTCTATTTCAGGGCAAATGTCACATTGACTGTTACGAAAATATCCTTTTCTGGACTGGAGAGATCATAGGAGCCGTAGTCGCTGACGTCGACACTATTTCTGGCGAGTACTTGTATGACCCCCATGCGACCAGCTCGGAGAGAGCCAATTTTTCGACCAGTGCTTGATGCCATAGCTTCAGCTTTTTTCTTTGCATCTTCCGTTGCTGATTTCAGGAGTTTTGGACGAAGTTCTTCGAGGCCAGTGTATTGGTAGTTTGTAGTACTATTTGTGAGTGCGATATCGCTTTGAGCTGCTTTCGTGGTTGTATCGTTTGATATCTTTTTTGCCAATTCGAGGTCTGTTATATCGGCTGATATTGTCCGGCTGAGTGTGTAGGAAATGATATTTTGTGTATTGACGTTATACCCATTTGTCTCGTATATTTTTTGCACAGAGATGTCTCATACATTTATTTTTTCTGGTGCTATGGTTTTGTATTTGAGATATCCTGTTATTACTTCGGTTTTTTTCTTAAAATCTGCCATCATTGCGGTGAGTCCTGTAGCCGCAGGGTAAGTCTTATCGAAAGAGAGATTGTACGTCGCGAGGTTTGCTGTTACAGCTTCTTTTGCTGAACCAGTAATGGTGATAGCTTCGTCTGTATTTGAACGTTGGCTATAGATCCAGAGCCCGAGGATAAAGCCTATGCTGAGAATAATACTTGCGATTATTCTACTATCGACACTTTCCTGTAGTTGGGTAATGTTTTTCATAGACATAGTTTATACGAACTGAGAGGAAATCAAATACTTTCTCTACCTAATAATGGACGAACCTAAAAAAAGCTCCTCTATAGCAAAAAGCGCTATAGAGGAGCCAGTTAAATACTTCAATAGTGGGTGATGGGAGACATGCCCAAAGGCATATCGAGTAATTCGAACCGATCGGTGAGAATCCCTCAAAAAAATCTCCACTAAAAAATGAAGATTTTGTTATAGTATGTAGAAATGGTGGGTGATGAGGGGGAGAAGTGAGTGAATCTCACTTCGAGTCAACCCGTAGGGTTCGAATCTCTCAAAAAAATCCTCACGTAAAGTGAAGATTTCATCGTATATCTAAAAAATGGTGGGTGATGAGGGATTCGAACCTTCGACC
>CAZLKD010000084.1:0-4343 GCA_964560015.1 uncultured Candidatus Peribacteria bacterium | reverse complement strand
TTTCGTCTTCGTAGATTTTGTATGAAGGGATTTCTCCCGCGATGATGCGACTAAAGAGAGATGGCATGTTTTCATTATAAGACAAAATACAAAGCGTTCAACCACCAAAACCATTTCGTTCCGTCATTGCGAACGACCGCAGGGAGTGTGGCAATCCATGTAGCGATTCTCTGGATTCTCACGCCCAGCCCACTTTTCTATCAAAGTGGGTTGGGCTCAGAATGACAGGCGCCCGTCATTGCGAGTGAAGTGAAACGTAGCGTGGCAATCCATTCCCGCCACAATTACATGGATTCTCACGTCCTCATCTACATTCGTCCTCAGAATGACGGGAACAAAACTACTGCATTTTTCCTTCTTTCACAAAGAGCTTGTAGAGGACCGGAACGATAAAGAGTTTCAAAATGCCTGAAGTAGTCAGACCAGCGACGAGTGTGATCGCGAGAGATTGCCATGTGCCAGGGACGAGAGCGAGAGGGATGTTTCCCATAATCGTCGTAAATGATGTCAAAAATATAGGTTCAAAACGTGATCGACCAGCATCCAAAATTGATTCATCGATAGAGAGCCCAGATTTTCGGTTGAGATTTATCTTGTCAATCAAGACAATAGAATTATTTACCACGATACCAAAAAGTGCGACGAGACCGATCAGAGAAGGAAATGACAGTGTCGAACGTGTCAAAGCGAGTCCAAAGAAGACACCAATCAGAGAGAGTGGAATTGGCGCCAGTATGAGAAGTGACTGTTTGTACGAATTAAACTGCAGAACGATTGTGCCGACGATGAGTATGAGACCGAATGCCATGGCAATGAGGAGGGAGGTAATTGATTTCTGATTTTCTTCGTTGACACCACCGATGACGAAGTCATATCCACGAGTATTTTTGGCAAGATCGGCCTTGTATGATGCAGAACGTGTATTGAATTCTTTCAGGAGATTTTGAGCATTGGTTGTCTTATCGGCTCCGACACTGAGGGTGACAGTGCGTTTTTGATCGATGCGCGTGATCGAATCGACTGAGGACTCGAGATTGTTTTTCATGATATCACCGAGAAAGATGTACTGTCATTTTGCATTTCGGACCTTGAGTCATTTGATCTTTGAGAGTGTATCAACTGTTTCAGGCGCGTAATTTGCACGCACGACTATTTCATCGGAACCTTTAAATATTTTTGTCACATCAGTACCATCGACAGCCATTTTTACAAATGTTGCGACTTGCGCCAGAGAGAGACCATTTATGGCGAGTTTCTGAGTATCAAACTTGTATGAAAATTCGAGAGGAGTTGCTTGCACAGACGTAGTGATATTGATAGCGCCAGGGATTGTCTCTGCGATGGATTTCATATCTCTGAGAATCTTGTTGAGTTTGTGTGCATCATCACCAGTGATACGTACTTCGAGATCTGCACCAGCTGGTGGTCATCACTTCAATTCGACGACATCAGTACGAACTCATGGAAATTGGACAGCGAGGAGCGATGTACGGAGACGGTTCGCAAATGCGGATGATGTCTCCTTGCGCCCGTCATCTTTTTTCATGAGATTGATCGTGATGCTCGCCATGTTTGTCGCTCCATTTGATCCGCCAGCACCGACAGATTGCGTCGAAGCTGATTGCCCAACTGTCGTTGTGAAACTGAGGACTGTATCGGTCTTTTCTTTTCTGAGAATATTTTCGACAGCTGTTATTTGTTTACTTGTGGTCTCGAGTTTTTGTCCGGGTTCGGCTGTCAGATTCACATACACTATATCCTGATTATCTGCGGGAAAAAATTCTGTTCTCAGAATACCTGTCAGAGGAAGCATCAAAGAGAGGATGAAGAGGCCGACAACTAAGAGTAAAAATCTCCAGAGACGTGACCGAGAGGCAATGAGATAGGCGAGGAAGCGCTCGTATTTGAGGATGAGGGGTTCAAAAGAGATAAAACGACGAGACCAAAATGTTTCTTTTTCATTTTTTCCGTGTTTTTTTGAACTATCTCCGTGGAAAAACAGTGTGAGTGAAGGCACTATCGTGAGTGAGAGAACGAGAGAAATCAAAATCGTTGTCATGATCACAAACGGAATAGAGAAGATGAACTTCCCAATAATTCCCGTCATAAAGAGCATAGCAGCAAATATCCATGTCGTTGTCAGAGATGTCGATATGTCAGGCCACTTGAGATCGCGTAGAGCCAGGAGCATAGCCTGTCGGGCAGTAAACTTGTTTGATTTGTAGTATTGATCAAAGCCCGTGACGATCAAAATGGCATCATCCACGAGCAGACCAAGAGAGAGCACAAGTGAAAAAAGTGAGAGAAAGTTGAGCGTCTGCCCTGCGATTTTGAGGACGACAAAAGTGAGGAGAAAAACGAGAGGGATAGTAAGTGTTGGGACAAATGCTTCTTTGAAACCGATAAAGAGGAGAAGGGTTCCACAGACGAGAATGAGCGTGATAATAAAGTCGCGCGTGAGCGAGCTCAAGTCGCTTCGTATCTGTTCAGAAAAATCAGTGGTGGTCTGGACGACAACATCTGAGGGGATAATTTTTGACTCTTTCATGGCGACAAGTTTTGCCTGTCCACTATCGACAAGGTCGATGATGGACCCGCCAGATTTTTTTATGACAGAGAGCGTGACAGCAGGTACCGGTGTCTTGCCCGCAAGAGAGAGTCGAGATTCTGTCTCACGTTTTTTCGGTGCTTCGTAGACGGTAGCTATATCCCGCAAAAATATGATGCCAGGATCGCCAATGTTCGCCACAGGAATATCCCTCAGACTTTGCAGGCTGTAATATCTGTTGTCGATATTCATGGCATGTTTATACCCATCAACCGTATAGGATCCTACTGGGAGGGTAAAATTGGTGCTCTGTATAGCCTGGTTTCACTGGTCTGCAGAGACTCCATACGTTTCGAGTTTTTTTGGATCATAGTCGACACGATATTCGATATCATCGCCACCAGAGATATTGACGGATGAAACATTGGGGATTTTTTCGAGTTCGTCTTTTATATCTTTTGCTATCTGATTGAGTTCGAGAGGTGTTCGATTGCCCGAGAGAGAAAAGACCCAAATAGGAGTGTCTCGGAAATTGAGCTCTTTTACACTTGGTTCTTTGGCTGATTCTGGAAATTCTTTCTTGGCTATGTCGACATCTTCTTTGACATCTTGGAGCGCCTGTTTCATGTCGACACCAGTCTTGAACTGGAGTGTCACAGCGCCAAATCCATTCTGCGACGAAGATGTCATCTTGTCGATATCTTTCACTTTACTCACCTCTTTTTCTATTTTTTTGATGATCAAATCCTCGATTGTTTCAGGGCTTGCACCTGGGAGCGCGACGGTCACAGAGATAATTCCGAGGTCTACTTCTGGCGTGCTCTCAAGTGGCAAGCTCCTCAGTGCAATAACTCCAGCAATAATAAAAACAATGATAAAGAGGATGATGACTCGAAATTTGTCGGTAAAGAACGTAAACCATGACTTATCGAGGGCGGGGTCGTACGTGAGTTTTTCGATGTAGCGATTATCAGATGACATGAGAAAGTATTAGAGAGTTTTTTTGTCTTCCTCGGGAAGAGTATTGATCACAGGAATTTGGACATAATCGCCATCTTCGACACCGAGTGTTCACAGGGTAACGATGTATTCACCGAGCGTGAGTCAATCGGTGACTGTGACACTGGTCTCGTTTGTTTCGCCTATTTTTACGATGCGTTCATGGACAGTACCAGTATTGTTTTTCTCATCTTCGATAGTTACGACGTAGACAGCGTATGTTTCTTGTCCGAGATTTCTCAGGGCTGTGTAGGGGATAACAATTTTAGCATCTTCTGGTTTTGTCGAAGCAGGTTTCCCAGGAAGCAATACATCGATGACATCGCCGAGATGAACTTCCGGATGTGCTTTTGGAAGGGCAATCTCAGCCTTGTAGAGATGTGTCTGTGGGTCAGGTCCCGCTGAGAGACTTGAGAGTTTGCCGGTGAATGTTGATCCACCAAATTGGAGAGGAATATCTTGCCCCGTCTTCATATATTTCTGATTCTCGACACTTACCTCTATTTTCACAATCATGCTTGAGGTGTCGCCGATGGTGAAGAGATTTGCTCCAGGGCTTGCGAGGCTACCAATTTCAGCATTTTTGGTGATGATGACGCCTGAAAATGGTGCGGTGACATTCATTTTTGCGGCATTACCAGTCGCATTTTGGAGCCTGATAGAAGCAGTATCCCGTCAGAGAATCCCCTGAGCATCACCGATATCGCGTGCTTTTTGAGCCGTTTCATAGGCTTTTTTTGCGAGCTCCAGAGCATTGAGACTATTTTCCGCTGTCGTTTTTACCCCTGTTTCGCGA
>CAZLKD010000083.1:0-4351 GCA_964560015.1 uncultured Candidatus Peribacteria bacterium | reverse complement strand
ATTGTTTCGAATGTTTCCACGTCCACGATGCCGAAAACTGCAAATATGCAGAACATATATGGAGAAACTCGAGAAACAATATGGATGTTTCAACAGTTGGACGTGATTCTGAATGGGCTTACGAATGTATCAATAATGGTATAAATTCATCGAATAATAGCTTTTGTATACAAAACTGGACATGTAGTAATAATTTGTACTGCATATCTTGTTTCAATTCTCATGATAACTTCGGATGTATCTCTCTCAAGAAACATGACCACTGCATTCTCAATAAAGCTTACTCGGTTGCTGAGTATGAAACTCTTGCTGGAAAAATCATAGATCACATGAGATGAGCAGGAGAATGGGGAGAATTTTTCCCCACTTGGCTCTCCCCTTTTGGCTACGACGAAACAGTCGCAAACCAATATTCCCTTCTCTCAGAGACTGAAGTACGAGAAAGATGATGGAAGTGGAAATGAGAGCAAGAAACTTCGTCCTATCATGGACCTTTTGTGAGACCACTCGCGACAAATCAATACAACGAAAAAAATGTAGGTTACGAAACAGCGCAAAAAAATATCGATGCCCTTATTGGGTGAGTATTGCAGTGTGAGTCAACTCAGAAACCGTTTAAAATTACCAAACAAGAACTCGCATTCTATATTGAAAATAATATTCCTCTCCCAGGAAAACACCCAGACCAGCGCCACAGAGAAAGAAATAATCTCAGAAATGGCCAAACTCTTCATGAAAGAAAATGTGACAACTGTAGCGCACAGATAAACAGTACCTACGAAGCAACAATAAATAATGTCGTCTGTGAAAATTGTTACCTCAAACTCGTTCATTAAAACTTCTTATGTCTTTTATACTCCCCTGAGAAAAAATAATCGAAACGAAAAAATGCCATTTTTCTGGCAAAGAGTTTATCGTGACGGATAAAGACCTCGAATTTTACGAGAAAATTTCACCTGTTTTTGCTGGTAAAAAATACACGATGCCAAGTCCGACTCTCTCTCCAGAAGAACGTCAACGTCGGAGATTCGCCTGGAGAAATGAACGAAAGCTCTATCACAGAAAATGTGATAAAACTGGGAACCAAATTATTTCCATCTACTCTCCTGATAAACAGTACACCGTGTATGATCATCGAATTTGGTGGGGCGATGAGTGGAGTGCTTTTGATTATGGTCGAAAATTTGATTTTAATCGCGGATTTTTTGAACAATTTGATGAGCTCATGCACCAAGTACCGCTTCTGAGTATCTACAATCTCGACTCAGAGAATTCCGACTACACAAATTTTGCATGATACAATAAAAACTGTTATCTCACATTCTGATGTTTTCAGTCCGAGAATTGCCTCTACGGAAAATGAATCTCGAAATGCCGAAACTGTCTCGACTCCTTTTTTATAAATGATACAGAAAAATGCTACGAAGTAGTCAACTGTCAGCGATGCTACGATCTCAAATATTCGAAAAATTGTGCAGACTGTCGTGAATCATGGTTTCTCAGAAATTGTCGAAATTGCGACCATTGTTTTGGCTCAGACAATCAAACTGGGAAATCATACCTCATTTTCAACAAACCAGTTCCAAAAGAAATGTATGAGAGCGAAATAAAAAAATATCTAAAGCAATACAGACCAGAAAATATTCATAGCCAATTTCTCTCTCGATCAATTTTAGAGAAAAACTTCACCAATAGCGGTTCGGATGATTCCATGGGAGATCTCCTCAATAACTGCTCCAACTGTTTCATGACATACAATTCGACGAATTCTCTTGATTGTAAATTTAATGACGGCATCAAGTTCTGAAAATCATCCTACGATACTATCTGAAACAATATTGATTCAGAATTCTTATACGAATGTCTCTGAGTCGGAAAAAGTTCAAATATTTTTGCGGCTATCGGTTCAGAACATTGTGCGCTATCGCTCTACACTATTTACTCACAAAATGTCAGTGACACATTTGGATGTATCGGTCTCAAAAAATGAAATAATTGTATCATGAACACGGCGTATTCAAGACAAGAATATGAAATGCTCGCGTGAAAAATTACCGAACATATGATGGCAAGCGGAGAGTGGGGAGAGTTTTTTCCGATACAAATGAGTCCTTTTGGCTACAACGAAACAGTCGCTCAGGAATATTTCCCTATCTCTCAGGATACATCAGAACAATACTGATGGAATTGGAAACAAGACGAGGAAACTTCCTCATACCATGGCGCATATTATGAAGCGAGAGACATCAGTCAGTATGATGAGAAAATCGTAGGATATGAAATAGCTCAAAAAAATATCGATGAAGTTCTCTCTTGAATTTTACTCTGTGAAATCACCAAAAAACCGTTTAAAATCATCAAACAAGAACTCGCTTTTTATATAGAAAATAGCATCCCTCTCCCCCGAAAACATCCAGACGTACGCCATCGTGATCGGTTTTTGCAATGTAATCAGAGAAAGCTCTATGAACGAGAATGTGCAGAGTGCAAGAAAAAAATCACCACCACATACCCACCAGAAAGTCCAGAAAGAGTAGTCTGTGAAGCATGTTATAGAAAGCTTGTTTACTAATCCCATTTATGTCTTTCATTCCACCAAACGAAAAAATCATCGAAACTAAAAAATGCAAAATTTCTGGGCAGGAATTTTTTGTAACTGATAAAGATATGGAATTTTACGACAAAATCTCTCCCGTTTTTGCTGGTCAAAAATACCTCATACCAAGTCCAACACTTTGTCCAGATGAACGCCAGAGAAGACGTCTCGCATTTCGCAACGAGAGAAAGCTCTATCATAGAAAATGTGACAAGTCTGGGAACCAAATTATCTCAATTTACTCTCCCGATAAACCCTATACCGTCTATGATCAAAAAATATGGTGGGGAGATGACTGGTCCCCGATAGACTATGGGGCAAAGTTTGATTTTGATACACCATTTTTTGAACAGTTCCAGTCACTTCAGCTTCGCGTGCCTCGTGTCAATCTCTTTGCAAAAAACTGTGAAAATGCAGAATTTACTAACCACACAGATCATATCAAAAATTGTTATCTCTGTGTCGATACTGCGAATTCAGAACATATCTACTATTCAAAATGGGTTATCGACTGTAAAAATTGTTTTGATTGTTATCAGATAGAAAGGTGCCAATATTGCCACGAATGCCAGTATTGTATAAATACCTACAAAAGTGCATTCTGTTTTCTCTGTGATGACTCATCGGATTGCCTCTTTTCGTACAGGCTTCAGAACTGTCAAAACTGCCTCTTTTGCACGCATCTCCGTGGGAAACAATACTGTATCATGAATCAACAATACTCAAAAGAGGAATATGAAAAAAAGAAACAAGAACTGGAAACAAAGACCCCAGAGCAAATAAAAAAACTCAAACAGATTTACAATAAATTTGTAAAAAATAATCCTCGGGAACATCTCATCATCAACAATTCAGAGAATGTTTTTTGAGATTTTATCAATCATTCCAAGAATATTTTTTATGGTTTCGAAACGCTCGAAAGTGAAAATCTACGATATTGCTTCGAGGACATCTGAATGAAAGACAGCTACGATGCCTACGAGTCATGATTTGAGTGTGAACAACAATATGAGACTCATGCAAGTAATAGAGTAAAATTTTCGAGCTTCTGTTCGCTGGGGTACGATAATTCCTTCCTCCTGTACACAGAACTCTGCAACAATTCACAAAATTGTTTTGGATGCATAGGGCTCAAAAAACAAAAACACTGTATTTTTAATACGAGTTATTCTGAGCATGAATATCAATTATTGTGTGGGAAAATAATTGATCACATGAAGTCTACTCGTGAATGGTGAGAATTTTTCCCTCACGAACTCTCCCCTTTTGGCTACGACGAAACTGTTGCGCAAGAATATTTCCCACTTTCAGAAAAAGAAGTCCTGGAGCGATGATGGAAGTGGAAGTGAGCCGAGGAAACTTCTTCTTACCATGGAGCATACTATACACCTCTCACAATAGACGAATACGATGAGAAAAATGTGGGTTATAATCGAGCACAAAAAAATATTGATGAACTCCTCTCAGGAATTCTCCTTTGTGAAATAACACAGAAGCCTTTTAAGGTCATCCGACAAGAGCTTGCTTCTTACATAGAAAATTGACTCGCCCTGCCAACAAAGCATCCAGATGTACGCCATATAGAGAGATTACAATCTCGTAATCAGAGAAAGCTCTACGAATCAAACTGTAGCGATTGTGGAGAAGGAATCATCACTACCTATGCCCCAAAAGAACATACGAGAATAGTCTGCGAAAATTGTTATAAAAAAATTGTTTATTAAATTTTATGTCATTTATTCCTCCTCACGAGAA
>CAZLKD010000082.1:0-4498 GCA_964560015.1 uncultured Candidatus Peribacteria bacterium | reverse complement strand
GATACCGACGATAATACCTACCACGAAAATGAGAAAATTGCGCATAGGAATGAGAGTAAAAAATAAAACATAAAAATTGTATCAAAAGAAAATGCCTCTACAACTCTTCTCACGTGACAAAGTGGTAAATCATTTTGTGTGAAAATTGATTTTAGTTGACCCATAGATAATAATCTCTCACAAACAGTGACGCATGCATGAGGAAAGACAGTGAAGTTTTTGGAGGAGAACTCTAAAAAATCCTAATGAGTGTTGCTTTCACATTTTTTGATATAGTATGTTTATATGAGTCACGATAACGAATGAACAACAGGATGTTTAATGATGGTAATACTTGTTATATGGTGAGTATGGTATTTTTTCTGAGACAATGAAGATGAATCCTACAAAAACAATCCAGAAGTTTATAGTAAAGAGACGCGACAATGTATAGAGCCAGAAAATCCGTATGATGAATGAACTGGCCATTATGCTGGCTATGAGTGGTGAGAACAGTGAAATTCTAGTTCTTTTATAGAGGGGTGTGAAATGTTTGAAGAACTAGACGAAGCTTTTGCTCAATGCGAAGATGCCTAGTTTAAAAAAAGACCTTATTTTATCTTATTAAACAATCAATTTAACACATGATTGATTCATGTTGCCCAATTGAAATAAATTAGAAAAAATGATATATCTAGTATAAGTATAGCAAAAAATCCTTGTAGAAAATTATCTAAACTAGGAAAGAAAGCTAGGATAAGAAATCCGAGAGAATTAAAGAAAAGAAAAAATACTAATTTACCCATGTAATCTTTGACTGGTTTTAAGTCAGAAATTTGGGCTGAAACTTGATTATAAGTTTCCTGAATAAAACTTTTGTACATGGTTATATCTCTTGCTTCTATTGCATCAACTATTTTCTGTATGTGTTTTTTGATTCTTATCTCTGCGTCTAATTTCATTTTTTCATTTCAATCCATAGCTTGCTCAATGCTTTCTCTGCTCCAAGAAATTGATATTAAAAGACTTAATAAGCCAAATATAAAAGCTAACAACAGAAAAAAATTATCTAAATTTATACCATCGTATAAATAACCTATCGCAGATAGTCCTATAATTAAACCAGAAATTGTTTTAAGTAAATCAAATTGCTCCAGCGCAAGCTGAAAATCCTCTTTCCATAATTCTTCTCTAGTTTCTTTTAAAAAGGCAAACTGCTCTTCAATTTCTTTTTTTAGCTCTTCAATTTTCTTTTCATCCATAGTAGTTAGCATTTTACTTACAAACCTTCGGTCTCTGTGCATTGATTTTTTCTTGCATAGCTTGTTCGAAGACATGACCAACCATGAGGACTTTTTCTTCTCCGAGTTTTGGACCCATTATCTGGAGACCGACCGGGAGTGAGAGAGAGGCGTCGTCTGCCGGTGCAGCGTAGCCAGCTGGGACAGAGAGTCCAGGGATACCAGCGAGAGCACCAGGGACGGTGAAGATGTCTGCCATGTAGTTGGCGAGAGGGTCGTTGTCCATCTTACCGATTTTCCATGCGACCATAGGGGAGACAGGTGTCGCGATGACATCGACTTTTTGAAATGTTTCAGCGAATTCACGACGGACGAGTTCTCGGACGAGAGACGCGCGGTGGTAGTAGGCATCATAGAATCCAGATGAGAGCGCAAAGGCTCCGATCATGATACGGCGTTTTGCTTCTGCTCCGAAACCTTCTGAGCGAGTATGACTGATCCAGTCTGCGTAGTCTCGGAATTCTTCGCCCGTGATATGTCCGAATCTCACACCATCAAATCGTGCGAGGTTAGACGATACTTCACTTGGGACGATGACATAGTAGGCAGCGAGAGCGTAGTCGGTTGAGGGGAGAGAGACTTCGATAAGTTCTGCTCCGAGATCGGTGAGAGTTTTTTTTGCTTGTTCGATGACTTCACGAGTTCCAGCTTCGATACCGTCGCCGAAGTATTCTTTTGGGAGACCGATTTTGACACCTTTTAAATCCTTTCTATTCCATATCTCTGGAGAAACTTCGATTCTTCCGTCGAGAGATGTCGCATCGAGAGGATCGTGACCCTGCATAGCATCCCAGACGAGATGTGCATCTCGGACTGTGCGAGAGAGGATTCCCATCGTATCAAGTGATGACGCCATCGGGATAACACCGTAGCGAGAGACACTTCCATACGTTCCTTTAAATCCGACGACACCCGTGAGTGACGCAGGCTGACGGACACTTCCGCCCGTATCAGTACCGATAGAGACAGGAGCCATGCCAGACGCGACAGCGACAGCAGAACCTGAGCTACTTCCACCAGGGACACGAGAAGTATCCCATGGATTGCGAGCGACTTTGAGTGCAGAG
Source organism: uncultured Candidatus Peribacteria bacterium (assembly GCA_964560015.1). Lineage (GTDB taxonomy): Bacteria > Patescibacteriota > Gracilibacteria > BD1-5 > JAGOOR01 > JAGOOR01. The sequence continues at coordinate 2,151 of CAZLKD010000082.1, read as the reverse complement.
TTTTCACCAGAACCACCCATCGCGAATTCGTCACACGTGACTTTTCCGAGACTGATCATGCCAGCTGCTTTGAGACGCTTGGTGACGGTTGATTCGTAGGGAGCGACGTAGTTTTCGAGCATTTTGCTCGAAGCTGTCGTCGGTACACCTGTTTCACTGTAGAGGTCCTTCACTGCGATAGGAAGTCCAGAAAGTGGACCTTCAGTTGCTTCGGGTTTATTCGGGGTTCTGAAATTATACGCCTGAAGTTCTGGATCGAGTTCAGTCGTGATATGGTCGAAGTGTTCCCAGATTTGAGTCTGTGTTATTTCGCCAGATTTGAGTGCTTCGAGCATTTCGAGGAGAGAGGCAGTGCTGAGATTCATAATACAAAAGACAAAGGACAAAATACAAAATGGAGGCTTTCCTCTTTCTGAATAGAGGAAGTATAGGAAATTTTTATAAATGTAAAAACGAGAGTCTGCCGTCACAGCCAATCAAGCCCTATGCAGGCCTGATACATGTTTCGCACTCTAGTTTATGCTACTCGATATGCCTTTAGGCATTTCTCCGGTACTTTTGGTTGCAAAAGTACCCAAAACAATTCAGGACATAAAAACTCGCTATAAACTGCATTCATCTTATTTCTGTATTCTTCCCGCTCAGACAGTTTATGTCCTAAAAACCCATTTCTGTTTTTTTGAGATGCCGTGTATTGTATTTTTAGAAAATCCGTGAAAAGAAACCAATCACAGAAGAAAGAATGACGTCGAACCAACGGGATTGGTAGTGTAGTGGATCAAAAATGGTTGCATCTTTTTTCCAATCATCTGCTATTTTTGTGAGCTGGGAAACGACTTCTCTGTCCTCAAAAAATACTCCAATTTCAGAATTGAAATCAAAAGAGAGTATGTCGAGATTTTGTGAGCCAACGAGTCACTCGTTATCATCGATGACCATCAGCTTCGCATGATTCATCGTGGTTTCGAGATAAAACTTCACACCGAGGAGAGCGAGCCGACGCATGAAGAAATAATTCACTCGGTCGATGATGCGATGATCGGTATGCTCTGGTACGAGGACTTCGACTATCACTCATCGCAGGACAGCCTGATGGAGGAGAGCTTTGAGCCAGCGCTTTGGTATGAAGTAGGGCGTGACGAGGGTGATGCGTTTCTGAGCATGACTGAGATGCTGGGTATAGATACGCTTGAGATTAAATATTTTTCGAAAAGGAGAGTGCTCGATAATCCAGGCATTCACTTTTTCAAGAGATGTATTTTTTGACTGTAGAAGTGTTTCATCCTTTCCTCCAGCGTCTCGATAAGACTTGATGAGGGATTTTATGATGTTTTTCACGAGAAAGCCCTCTACCCGTACGACGAGGTCATTCCAGCGACTTGCGACATTATGTATATTGACACCACCTATAAAGGCGACGGATTCATCAATGATAGTGATTTTTCGGTGTGCACGATGAAAGAAATAACTCTGGAAGAGGATTTCCACACCCGATTGTTTCATAGCATCTATCTCGTGTTGAGTGAGGTTAATACTCCCAAAGGCATCCAGGATGAGGATGACGCGGAGTCATTCTTGTGATTTTTTCTGTAGGAGTTCGTAGAAATTGTATTCGAGGGTATTCTCAAATATATACATCTCCATGGAGACAGACTTATTCGCACGGGAAATATCCTCGTAGAGAGCTTTCCAGGTTTTCTCAGAATTTGTAAAAAAAGTGTAATTCATCAACTTATAGCATACGAGATTATCCAAAATGTAAAAATGAAGCGTGTCATTCTGTATTTTTTGGTATTGTCTAAAAGGTGATAAAAGGAGATAATAGAGGTATTTTCTTGGGTATAAAATTGGTTCACGATGGATAAAAATATTATATATTTATAGAAGAAACTCTTGCATTATTATAGATAAAAATATAATTATTTTATAACAGTATTTACCCGTATAGGTAACATAAATCACAAATATGGATTTGAACAAAATTGTACAAAAAATGAGGAAAAGATGACTCAAGCTCTGGTCTCTTACGGATTTAGAGAAGTATCTGGAAGGGGAGAGTCAGTCTCGTAAAAATTCGAACTACAAACTGGCACATAGGCTGGTCTCAAATGGGGTGTTGATTTCTATCAGAAAAGGTATGTATCTCTGGAA
>CAZLKD010000081.1:0-4511 GCA_964560015.1 uncultured Candidatus Peribacteria bacterium | reverse complement strand
AAAAGCCGTATGTTTCATCCATTTTTTTTCACTCGCAAATATACTAAGTGTTTTTTGGTTTTTACAAACTCTGAATATAATTCTTTCTATGCCTCTCTGCACCTCTACAGGTCAGTCATTTCTCTACTCTGATTTTGAGAAAAAACTCAGGGATGAATTTGGTTTTCCACCGCCAACTCTTGCTCAGCATCTACGCATCAGACACTTGGGTGCTTTTTGGCCCCACTGGTCTCTCTATAAGCGAAAATGTGATAAAACTGGTCGTGATATTGTCTCAGTATTTCGCCCTGAGTGCCCTTATCCAGTTTGGCACAAAGATGAATGGTATGCCTCCGCTCTTCCGCCAACAGCGCAGATAAATTTTGATACGCCATTTTTCCCACAAGCAGAAAAACTCTTCAAACAGTGCCCTATACCACACAATGCTGGTATCAGTAATGAAAATTGTGAGTTTACAGACGACTGTTGGTTTAGTCGTAATTGTTATCTCTCTCACTGCATAGTGCATGGAGAAGATAATCGCTATTCCTATCGTGTTCTGAGTTGCAAGAACACACTCTATTGTGTTTTTTCTTTTGAGTGCGAGTGGTGTTTTGATGTGATCAATTCCGAGAAATGCTATCGTTGTATCTATGGGCTCTATCTCAAGAATTGTCGTGATACGTCGTTTTGCTATGATTGCCGTAACTGTTCTGACTGTCTCTTTTGTTTCAATCTCCGAAATAAACGCTATTGTATCGGCAATAAGCAGCTCTCAAAAGAAGAATATGAACTACAGAAAAAACAGTTTTCTTTTGAGACTGCATCGGGATATGAGCATTGCAAAATGCTTTTTGCTAAAATGATAGGCGAAATAGCCTGGCATAAGTCACACTATCTCGATTTTGCTGAAAATTCTTCGGGAAATTATGCACTTCGTCTCAACAATATGTCAGATACTTTTTTTGGTGCTGATGGGGAAGATGGTGCCAATGTGACTCGTTTTGGTTGGGCAAAAACCGCGATTGATAGTATCAATCTCCAGGATGTAGAAAAAGTGCTCTCTTCCTCTGGTGTCCAGATAAAGTCATACGAGGTTGGTTACTCCTTTATGCTCGATAATACGCGTTTTGCACTCTATAGTGCGTACAGCTCCAAATGTGAAAATATCATCGGTTGTGCTGGTCTTCTCGGTGGTAAAAATGCTATTTTTAACCGAGCATATTCGCAGTCAGAATACGAAATACTCAAAAAGAAACTTATTGATCATATGCGGTCAACAGGGGAGTGGTGACAGTTTTTCCCATGATCATTTGCGCCGAGTCCGTATGATGAGAGCTGGGGGAGTTTTCATTTTCCTCTGCAAGCTCTCGAGCAAGAGCAATGAGGGTATTTCACTCTTCCGACGGTGGAGCAACATCAGTCTGACTATATACCGCGTGCAGATATTCCAACAGCTGTGCAGGCCGATCAGACAACGACCCGGGTGAGCTATTGGGATGAGAAAGCTCAAAAACCATTCCAAATCCTGCCCCAGGATATCAATTTTTGTCGAGATTTGGGGGTCCCGCTACCATCGAGTTATTATATGCGTCGTATTCAGGAAAATTTCCGTTGGATGCCCTATAATGGAGTACTTCGTACAGCTCATTGTGCCAAATCAGGCGTGCAGATTCAGACATCGTGGCCAGCAGAGCATGATGCACGTATACTCTGCGAGTCTGAATATCAAAAAATAGTGTGATAATTTTTGCGAAATATCGCGAAATGGAGTATACTTCTTCTATGAAATCATTTCTTACCCCTGCTACCCGTCAATTTATCGTATTTCTCCTGATATTTCTCGTCGCCCTCTTGGGACTCGGTTTTCTCTATCAAATACGGAGTTTTCTCAGTATTTTTGGGATATCGTGCTTCGTTGCTTTGCTTCTCACTCCATTTGTTGTTCGTCTCCGTCGATGGGGATGTCCAGAAGTCCTCGGTATTTTTGTTACTTTTCTCTGAGTTTTTGGTGCGATGCTCCTCTTTCTCGCCTCTATTGTGCCACTTTTTGTCGGTCTCGCCGAGGATTCAAAAGCCTATGTGGTCCGATCTATCACCTATGTTGAGGTTCAGGCACAACAGGGCTTTCCAGTGATAGATAGCCTCCCTCTCCATGCTGGCGATCTCATACGTCGGGAAATAGATATTTCAAAGGCTACAAATTTTATTCTCGGCAATGACAGGGCTCAACTGATCACAAACAATCTCGTCAAAAATATCGATACTCTCAAAAATATCGCTCAACAGTGAGTCGGACAGCTCTCAAACTTTTGACTTTCTCTCGCCTCTGGTGTCACCTCTGCGCTGACGAATATATCTGTCTTTCTTTTGCTGACATTTTTTATTATCCTCGAGAGAAAATCCCTCCTCAGGTGGTCCTTTGGTATACTCCCATCTAATCTCGGTCGGTATTTCCATCGGAGAGAGCACAGAATCGCTCATGCTATCCATGCATGGCTCAGAGCTCAGCTCATCCTCGCAGCATTTATGTTTGCCATCAATCTCATCGGCCTCTATATCGGTCAGCTTGTAGGGATACCAGTAAAAAATATATTTTCTCTTGCCCTCATCGCTGGTGCCATGGAGTTTGTCCCATACGCTGGCCCTATTATCGCTTTTGTCTTTGGTTTTGTGACTGTTCTCGTGAGCCCAGAAGTGGGCATGTGGTCTCTGGCAGGTATCGTCATTCTGTATTTCATCTTTCAACAGCTGGAATGAAATGTCATGGTGCCACTTATCATGAGCCATTCGCTCAGCCTCTCATCGCTCTATATCCTCATCGTGACACTCATCGGTGGCACTCTCGGAGGTGCTCTCGGTGTCCTCCTCGCCATACCACTTGCGTCCGTCCTCAATATATTTTATCACGACTGGATGCACTATAGGCGCACAGCTGATCCTGACGCCGAGTAAGTATGTGGCGATTTCTCGGTCATCATATTGCTTTTTCTGATGAAGGAGACAGAAATTCCTTTGTTTTTCCAATTCTATCACCTGATTGGAGTGTTTTTCAGGGGCAGATATTTGAATGTAAACACCCAGAAACACCATACCGCGGGCATGATGATTGGCTGGGGCATTTTCCCAGAGTATTGGAAGAAGAAATGGTCACTGATGCTCTCCAAAATGCCAAAGAGGGGAGGAGAGTACATATTCGTGGTATTTCTCTGGCCGAATCACTCGAAACAATACGTGAATACTATCGATGACGCGGATATGAAGATGCTTTGGCAAAAAACTATACTCTGCCTGGAGATGAATGCCTCACGGTGAGCGTCTCACTTGGACATGCACTTTGGTGCGAAAAAGATAAAGAGTTTCTGGGAACTTCCTTTGACCAGAAACCTCTGTACGCCATCACCCCACCCCTCCGTTCACCCCATGACCTTCGTGGCATACAACAGGCGCTCCGCATGGGTATCATTATGGGTATAGAATGTCCAGTATCACACGAATCTTTCCTGCCTTTGATTCTCGAGAAACAGATACTTTCTGCCTATAAAATGGCCTCGACACTCTCATCTCGATGGACAGAACATGGATTTCAATGAGCACTCCGGGATGTCTCCATTCAGATGCCTGTTTTTTCTGCTTCAGGAGATGCTATGGGATAATAATTTTCCCTGTTTTTGGGAAATATTTTTCTTCGAGTTTTGTGAGTTCGCCAATAACTGATCCTACTGCCATTCACCATTCTTTTTTGAGTGTTTGAAGCGCTCTTTTTCGTTCCTTTTTTACATATTTTTTGTAGTCATCAGTCGTTTCTGTATTTGCGTTCTTTTTCCATTCTTCGAGAATAGCCCGCCCGTGATAATGCCCTTCCATTTCATCGATAGATTTCAGTTGTTCCTCCGTGAGTTCTGTCTCCTCATCTTCCCTATACCGTAATGCTCTCTTGGCACTTTTCTGGATAATTTCAGCCCAATCAGGGTATTTTGAATGGTTAGAGGCTGCAGTATACCAAACATCACCTATTTCATGAATGATATCTACAGGGAGTTTTCTCATGATGTCAGCATGAGCGAGACTATAGGTATCAAAATAATCCTGGAGTTTTCATGCAGCAGGATTGATCATGGGATTTGCTTGATCGTTGAAATAGTTTCGGACACCCAAAAAACTATAGTATTTCATCACATCTTCTAGATTCTCATAATGTGGTATTTCTCCCAGAAATATTCCGTGTTTTTTTTCGTCTACTTTGTCCAAAAAGAGGTGTTCAAATCCTTCTGTGAGTCCTGCGTTCATTCTGCGTGAAAGTATTGTTTTCCAGAGCAAAGAGGATGGGTCCTCTTGGTGTGGTACGAGTCAGATTTTCCCCTTACTAGCAAAATATGCCATTTTTCGTGCGAGCAGTCGTTCTATCAGAGACGGCCCAGTAAAAAATGAAAACCTGAAACAACTGCCGACGGCTGATGCGATACTTTGCTGGAGAAATTCTCTTCGATATATTCAATTTTCTCTGATACGCGAGACTTCGCTATGGAGTT
>CAZLKD010000080.1:0-4520 GCA_964560015.1 uncultured Candidatus Peribacteria bacterium | reverse complement strand
TTGGTACTTTTTCTGCAAAAAGTACCCAAAAGCATTCAAGGGACACAAACTCGCTTTCCTGTTTTCAGCAGGTATCTGTTTTTTATGACGCTCAGACAGTGTGTCCCTTAAAAATCCTTTTCCGACAGTCTAGTTTTGCAAAGTATTATAATGAATAAAGTTATAAATTAGTCATTATCAAGATTTTACGGAATTACTTGAAATTTGAAAATAGGTTTCTATACTCCTCTGTACTTACATGTTTTTGTAAGACTTACTTTCTCACTTTCCATTTATGGATGACAACAAAAAAGCAGCACTCCAGGCCGCACTCAAAATGATCGAAAAACAATATGGCGCTGGGGCAGTGATGGTCATGGGTGAAAAACCTCATGTCCCAGTAGAAATGGTTTCATCTGGTTCACTAAAATTGGATGAAGCGCTCGGTGGCGGTTACCCAAAAGGCCGTATCGTCGAAGTCTTTGGTCCTGAATCATCTGGTAAAACAACGCTCGCTCTTCATGCTATCGCAGAAGTACAGAAAAATGGCGGAACAGCAGCTTTTATCGATGCAGAACACGCACTTGATCCAAACTATGCAGCAAAACTCGGTGTCGATATCAAAAAACTCATTATCTCTCAGCCTGACTACGGTGAACAAGCGCTCGAAATCATCGACGCATTGGTTCATTCAGGAGCTGTTGATATTATTGTTCTCGACTCTGTCGCAGCACTTACTCCAAAAGCAGAGCTGGAAGGTGCTATGGGTGACTCTCATATGGGTCTTCAGGCTCGTCTCATGTCTCAGGCGCTTCGAAAAGTCACAGGCGCTATCAGTAAATCTGGCTGTATCCTCATCGCGCTCAATCAGCTTCGTATGAAAATCGGTGTCATGTTTGGTAATCCTGAAACCACAACCGGTGGTAACTCTCTCAAATTCTATGCCTCTCAGCGTATCGATATCCGTCGCCGTGAAGCGATCGAATCTGGTACAGGTGATGATAAGAAAATCATGGGTAATGTGACTCGTGTCAAAGTCGTCAAAAATAAAATCGCTCCTCCATTCCGTGAGGCTGAAATCGAAATCATGTACAACGAAGGTATCTCAAAGGTGGGCGAAATCATCGATCTCGGTGTAGAGAAAAACTTCGTTAATAAATCAGGTGCTTTCTATACCTATGATGGTGAAAAGCTTGGGCAAGGTCGAGATAACGTCAAACAATATCTCCTCGAACACACAAAAGTCATGGATAAGATTGAAAAAGAAATCAAATCAGGTAAAGTGTGAGCAGTAAAACCTGAAAAGGAAGAAAAGGAAAAGAAATAATCCTATGAGCTTACCTGCTATGCATTCGCCTTCACCACATATGTATTATAGAGATGTCATAGAAGCTCATGATACAGCTACAATGGCTTTTTGGGCAAAAGAAATATCTGAAAGAATGTCTGGAACTCGTTGAAAAATTGAAAGAGTTTGCCCAGCATGGCGTGAACCGCCTCCATCTTGTGAAAAATAGATTATGGTTTCTTCTGTACGCGACATTCTCTCCAAAACCAACCAACAGGTTGGTCTTTTGGATGATGATAAAAAGATGGAGTTTGCCCGTGAAATGAGTGGTTTTTCTTGACTCAAGGCTGCTTTTTTTGGTCGTCTTAGCGTCAAAGATTTCAAAACTATCATAGAAGGCAAAAGACTTCTGGAACAGAAACTAAAGAGTAATGAGCAGCATTAATTTTCCTGGAAATTAGCGGATAATAACTGATTCGAAGTATTTTTCTTGAAATTCTGTCATGGCACTAATTTGCTCATTTGTATAATTTTTTCCTTCCGGCACTACTATGAGTTTATCATCCTCATCATTGGTTCTGTGAATTACTGCAATACAGGTTCCGGTAAACTCCTCTCTTGGCTCAAAAACACCGAGAACATAGGCATCAATTTCTTCGCCATCTGGAGCGATTGTGCCCGGTATTCATCCGTAATTCCAGATATAGTAAATTTCTGGCATACGAGGATGTCTCGTCCCCATCGGTCTATCCATCTTTACTGTGACAGTTTTTCCTAGGTACTGTACTGCGTAATTATCCATCTAGTCTTTTTTACCAATCTTTGCTCCAATACCTTGGAGTCTCTCAACGAAGTCTTCGTAGCCCCGTTCGATGTGTGAGACGTTGTCGAGCTCTGTGGTCCCTTCGGCAATCATACCAGCGATGAGCATCGCTGCACCAGAGCGGAGATCCCAGCTCGATACTTTGGCTCCTCGGAGATTTGTCTTTCCAAATATCATGGCTTCGTGAGGATTCATGAGGGCGATGTGTCCGCGCATAGTTTCGAGCTCGACGAGCCAATTCAATCGACCTTCGAAGAGGATTTCATGGATTTTGCTCACACCATCAGCCTGGGACATGAGAATGGCCGTAGGGGATTGAAGGTCAGTAGGGAAGCCTGGATATATATTTGTCTGAATATTGGTTGCTTTCAGGTTTTTTGAGCGGTAGACCCGGAGTGTATCGTTATCTTTCTTCTCAAATTTTACACCCATTTTTTCTATGCTGAAGAGAAAAGCGGAGAGATCTTCTATTCTTGCATCGTGAATGTCGATGTAGTCTTTTGCTGTCAGTGCACCGATCACCGCGAGTGTTCCAGAAACTATGTAATCCCCGATGACCGTTCATGAGAGATGTTTTTGTAGTTCTTTTGGTTTTATGATGATCGTGTGATCATAGCGAAGAGCAATATCTGCGCCTGCGTCTCGGAGCACGTCTATCATATTCATCACATGCGGTTCATACGCAGAGAGCTCTATCCGTGTTGTTCATGTCCTCTTCAACGCAGCGAGAAGCAGGACAATAGTGCTCCCGACAGAGAAATATGCATTGACAGTGATATCATTGGCATGACTTTGCCCCTTGAAAGCGAGTGTTTCATCGATCTGACTACTCGCATAACCGAGCTGTTCTAGCCCCTTGATGATGCCATCAATAGGACGCTTCCCAATACTACAACCACCGGGATAGGTGAGGTTCACTTCTCCAAAACGAGTCAGGAGGGGGGGGATGAGATAGTAGGTTGCGCGAGCTTTTTTGAAGAGGTCCTGTCTGATATTTGTGAGAGAGAGCTGGCTATTATCAACGGTAAATATGTTTTTCTCAAATGTGACCTTTGAACCGAGGCTTTCGAGTATGTCCTTCATCAGATGGGTATCTGAAATATCCGGAACATTCGTGAGCTCGGCTGTTTCAAAAAAGAGCGTACTGGCAATCATCGGCAGTGCAGCATTCTTGGAACCACTGACGGTGATTTCCCCCCGTGTTTCAATTCATCATGTAATTGTATAGATGCTCATAGAGTTCCACTAGGGTAAGAATTTTTACTGTGGAAGCAAGTTATGCTCCCGTATGACCGAGGTTTGTTTTTCTCGTTTTGATTTTTACGAGCAGAGCGTCTGACTCGATTTTGAGACTAGCTATGCTGTTTTTTTGTGATTCCATGATCTCTCCTGGGTATTTCTTGAGCGCTGACTTGATGATCAAATACTCGTCTTTGAGATGGTCACCTATAGGCATATCAAGATGTTCAGAGTGTTCAATGATATCCTTGAGACCTATCTCAATATAGTCGAGAATACGCTTCATGAGTATGATCAGTCGATGCTCTATATCTTCTTTTTCTTCACAGAGCAGAAAATCATGTAGATAGATATCATCGATATCAAAAATTTCCTCTACAACACGTGTCATGAGGCGTAAAACTATACCATATTCTTCCACATCATTTCCTCGTATATTGATTGACTTTATTATATCTTCGAGACTTGACTGCAATGTCCCCCAGTTCTCTATGTAGATATTTTTGTGACCGAATAAAATCTTTTTGATCAATAACTGATAATCAGGGTGTAATTTGCTTTTTTCTATGATGTGGAGGAGATCCTGAATTTCTCGATCTATAATATGTTTTTTAGCGAGGAGATCAAGGAAGTAGTCTTCGAGGGCGTTATCGGATCAGATTCTTTGAGGAGCAGTCATACTCTTATACTACTCTATATTGACCTTTTTTGCAAATCCCTAGCGGTTTCCGTCATTCCAGAATTGGAAAAGTGCCTGACGGCACTTTGAGTGTATTGACACGATACGTCCAAATAAATAAGCTTGCGACACAAAAAATATCTGGAACCTTGCCCGCCGGCAGGCAGGTCCAGGAGAATAAACTATCGCGAAGCGAAGTAGTGTATAAAATTTACTTTATTCTGTTATAGTGTTAACATAGAATCATATTTGTACTTTTGTTTCCAAAAGTACCAAAAGAATTTAGGGGAGCCAAAACTCGCTCTCCAGTTTAGCAGCTGGAATTCAGTATTCTTGACGCTCAAACAGTTGCTCCCCTAAAAACCTGTTTCTGTCTTCAGCATCTATTGGTTATAAAGTATATGAACATTACTCTTTCAAAACAAAAAATTCTCTGATGACTCTCTCCTCAGATGGCGCTCTTTCTCGAACAGATGAGGGCTATGGGGCAGGAGAGAAACATCCCAAACATT
>CAZLKD010000079.1:0-4555 GCA_964560015.1 uncultured Candidatus Peribacteria bacterium | reverse complement strand
GGAAAGTTTTGCCAATATCCCCGATGTATCTCTCAGGTTTGCCTACACTCAACCGAAAACAACGAATCGTTCAGAAACAACACTCACTATCGGCCATGCTGGATATTTTCGCCTCTTTTTCCGAACAATTTTTTATAATCCAGTTTACAATTTTTTTGCTGCTCTGATGCTTCTTCTCCCAAATCATAGTCTTGGATGGGCAACAATTATTACCACCATTATTATCCGCCTTGTTCTCCTCATACCTCAACAGAAAATGCTCGTCTCACAGCGTCGCATGCAGGTCATACAGCCAAAAATCAAGGCCATTCAAGAAGAACACAAAGGTAATCAAGCAGTAATCGGTCAAAAGATGATGGAGCTCTACAAACGCGAAGGGGTAAATCCTCTCGGTTCGTGCCTTCCTTTACTTATTCAGTTACCAATTTTAGTCGTTCTCTACCAGGTCATTCTCAAAATCAATATTCCTGGGGATCTGGCCCACCTCTACAACTTTGCATGGCTCCAGGGCTTTCGCACGATTGAGCTCAATACGTATTTTTTTGGTCTCCATCTCGAGCTTAGTCGTGGTACAGTTGGTATTGTCCTCGGTCTCCTCACAGGTGGGCTCCAATTTGGTCAGATGTGGCTCTCGCAGAAGAAAAATAAGGCGCAACAAATACAAAAAGAAACACCAAAAGATCCAAATATGCCTGATATGCAGCAGATGCAAAAGATGATGATTTACATATTTCCTGCTATGGCTGGAGTTTTTGCTTATTTATATCCTGCCGGTTTGGGCCTCTACTGGCTCATCGGTACACTCTTTATGATCTGTCAGCAATACGTGGCAAATAAACAGGCAGAAGATAAAAAAATGATTATCCGCGATAAGGCAGGAAATGTCATTGGGTAAAAGTAAAAGGTCTTTTTAAGTCTCCAAGAAATTGGAGACTTTTTATTTTTTGTTTGACTTTCTCTATCCTCTGCATATCATCGTAGTAATACAAAAATACAAGTAAACAGGAAAAGAAGAAGCAAGAACAGAGGACTTATATTTATTACAATCCATTGTTTTTCTTTTTCTTCTCACTTTTTCTATCAATACTATGTCCTACCAAGCCACTCTCCGCAAGAATATTATCGCAGCAATAAAGCATCGCTCTGATGATCTCGATGGATTTCTCGAGGATATCCTTAGTCCTCAGGAAATAGAAACTATTGATGAAAGACTTAAAATCATGCATGCTCTCGTTGCCGGCAAAACACAACGCGAAATAGCAGAAGAACTCGAACTCTCGATCACAACAGTCAGTCGTGGGTCACGTATTCTGCAATATGGCCGAATAAAAGAAGGTTGGCGTAAGTAACTGTATTGTCATCCTCGACAAAGAACTTCATTGCGTTAGCAGGGAGTTCTGCGATCGGAGATTCAGGCCTGAATACTTCCTTATAAATTTATTGATCGCTTCGCGTAAATAATTCACCTGGATTCCAGATATTTTTCACTCCACTCCGTGACGTTCAAGATTCTGGAATGACGAACTAATCATTTTTTTGTAACTCTCTTGTCACATCGTAGTAATACAATAATTATATATTTATGCTTACACACATCCTCCCAACCAAACGGTCAGAACGGTCACATATTCACTCCAATAGAGCTCATTTCCGCGCTGTTTTCTCCTGAAAAAATGCAAAAATCATAGGTGAGATAAAACCTCGGAAGCCTGGATCTCAGATCACATATGATCCCAAATTTCTTGCTGAGAAAATTTCAACAAACCCAGCTGTTGCTGGTTATTCCATACTCATTGATGAAACATTTTTTGGAGGTTCTATAAACAATATCGAGCTCGTGAGAAATGCGAAGAAGCCAGTACTTTTCAAAGAATTTGTTTATGAAACAACTCAGATTGATGGGGCGAGCTACTATGGCTACGATGCAGTACTGCTCATAAAAAAAATATTCCCAAATATTCAAGAACTGAGAAATTTGGTGACGTATTGTCTCGAAAAAAGTATTGAACCATTGGTTGAAATAGATAACGAGTCTGATCTGGACACAATACTTCAAAACTTTTCTCCTGAAGAAATATCCATTGGGGTCAATTGCCGCAATCTCGACACCATGGAGATAGATCGCCAGAACCATTTTTCCTTGTGGCGAATTGAATTATCAGATTACCACGTACTCGCCCTCAGTGGTATCACAGATTTCTCTCAAGTAAGAGAATATCAATGAAAATATGACGGCGTACTGATAGGCACATTATTTACTTATTAACAATATATGACAACCCCTGATACAGCTTTTGACAGAGAAACAGTCACAAGATTTCTCAAATTTATCTGAGAAGAAACTATGCCGGATGGATGCGAAATGACTATAGTAACTTTTCAGCACCGGTATTCAAAGCTCATGGAGCGTTTTCCAACTCTGGAACCAGATATACTCTACCGTCTGTTGAGAAAAGATCACATTGTTGATCTCATCGATGATGACAAATTAGCATCAGTTCAAGTAACTATGGAAGATTTTTTCTGAACCGAACCAGGCGCATTTACTCGATTTATAGAAGAAAATCGTTGAAAAATTATCTAAATATTTCTCCTATGAATAACCTATTTTTTTCTACCTCTTACGATGCCGATCGTGAATGATTCTTCTGAGAATTCTGAGGCAGGTACGCCCCCGAGATGCTCATCCCAGAACTTGAACGCGTTGAAAAAACCTATCTTGAAGCAAAGCAAGATCCTATTTTTGAGCAAGAACTTCGTGATCTCTACTGTCAGTATGCTGGACGCCCGACACCTTTGTATCAAGCAAGAAATCTGAGCGAAAAACTCGGTGGTGCACAAATTTTTCTGAAAAATGAAGGACTTCTTCATACTGGTGCTCACAAGATGAATCATTGTCTCGGGCATGCTCTCATAGCGCGCAGAATGTGAAAAAAACGTATCATCGCTGAGACAGGCGCAGGACAACATGGTCTCGCAACCGCTACCATGGCAGCTAAGATGTGATTTGCTTGTACCATCTATATGGGTGAAATCGACTATAACCGTCAACGCCCCAATGTTCTCTGGATGGAAATGCTCGGAGCAGAGGTCGTCGCAGTTAAGCATGGAACCAGAATACTCAAAGACGCTATCACAGGAGCACTTCAGGATTGGATAAGTACATGCGATGAGAGTTATTATGTCATGGGCACGGCAGCCGGACCACATCCATTTCCCTCAATGGTTGCTGATTTTCAATCCATTATCGGTGTAGAAATCGCAGAACAGCTCAAAAAAATATACGGTATTGAATATCCTGATCTCTGCATCGCCTGTGTGGGTGGTGGCTGCAATTCTTTGGGGAGTTTTCGAGCGTTTTTAGACGACAGAAGAGTTCAGCTGATCTGAGTCGAAGCAGGCGGGACAAATCCACGAAAAGTTTGAGAGCATGCAATGCGTTTTCAATGAGATGGATCACCCTGAGTCAGTGAAGGATACAAATCTTATTTTATCCAGGACAAACAAGGCAATATGATGCCGACACATTCTATCAGTGCTGGCCTCGATTATGTTGGCGTAGGCCCTGCACACAGTTTTCTCCACGAAGTGTGACGAGTACAGTATGTCGCTGCAACCGATGATGAGGTGCGCAATGCCTGTCAGACACTGGCTCGCACAGAATGAATCATCGCAGCACTTGAATCATCACACGCTGTAGCTCATGCTATCAAAATTGCTCCAAATCTTCCCTGAAAAAATTTCGTTGTTACTGTGTCTGGAAGAGGCGATAAAGATCTCTTTATCCACGGTCGTGACGATGAAAAATTTCTACACTTTCTCACTTCTTATACCACTGAATATGACAAATAGAACTGTCAGGGAACAATGCCTGAAAATACAGACAGAAAATCGTCGTGGTCTCATGACGCACATCATTGCCGGTTATCCAGATATTGCCACATCTGAAGCTATTGCTGATATCATGATTGCGGCTGGAGTCGATTTTCTCGAGGTGCAAATCCCCTTTAGCGATCCAATGGCTGATGGGCCGACATTTATGCGTGCCAATAGTGTTGCGGTGAAAAACTGAACAACTACTGAAAACTGTTTCGAACTCATGAAGCGATTAAGGACAAAGACAGATATTCCTCTCCTCTTTATGGGATATTATAACTCCATATTTCACCTGTGAGTGAAAGAATTTTGTAGGAAAGCAAAAAATGCAGGCTGTACGGGGCTGATATTTCCCGACTATCCTCTCGATCATGAAGATCGCGAAGGGCTCATCATTGCATGCCACGAATATGACCTCGATTTTATACCCGTTCTCAATCCAGCGGCTACAGAAGAACGAATCAGAAAGGTAGAACAACTCAATCCATCTCTCCTCTATTATGGTATGAGAAAAGGGATCACCGGAGCAAAAACAGACCTCGACCCCGAGCTCAGGAAAAATCTTTGATACGTAAAACAATTTCTAGATTGTCCTATAGCCGTGGGCTGGGGAATAAGTACTGCTGAACATGTAAAGGGTCTCCCCGAAGAAGCCAATATAGCCATTATCGGGAGCACA
>CAZLKD010000078.1:0-4763 GCA_964560015.1 uncultured Candidatus Peribacteria bacterium | reverse complement strand
AAGAAATCGTCGCTAAATTCAAAGAAGTTGGTGCTACTTGCGAAATCAAATAGTTCCCGTTTTGTCTTAAATAAAAACCTCTCAGAAATGGGAGGTTTTTTAACACTTTAATTACCTTTTAAAGTACGCATTATTCGCCTCAAATAATGTCTCGTTAGTCACACTGAAAAAATTTCCATTTTCCCGTCTTGATATGTTTTAAGTGGCTCGGACTTGTAGGCAGCTACTACAACCCCCTTTGGCTCTCTATTTGGCTGAAGTATAGCTGCAACTTCTGCGGCACATGAAAGACATACATGATGTTTAAATTCTAATCATTTCTGATTCTTTTTTGGCACAAAAATAATTCACCCAGGCTTATGTATGCCATCACCACATATGCATTTTAAACCTTTAAGCCCCATACATTATCCTCAAAACTTAAATACTACTGTGTCGCCATCCTGCATGACATAGTCTTTTCCTTCCATGCGTACCAGGCCTTTTTCACGAGCACCAGACCAGCCTCCATTGTCGACGAGGTCTTTCCAGTTCGCTGTTTCTGCCTTGATAAATTTATTTTCAAAATCAGAGTGGATTTTTCCTGCTGCTTGAGGAGCCCGATCTCACTTATGTATTGTCCATGCGCGTGCTTCAGTCTCTCCGACCGTGAAGAAATACTGAAGTCCGAGTGTAGAGAAACAGGTTTTGATCAGCTCATCCACGGGATTCTTCGTTAGGCCCATATCAGCGAGAAACATGGCTCGATCTTCTGGACCAAATTCCATCATTTCCATCTCAATCTTTGCACAGATAGGAACAACGGGGATTTTTGGATCAGTCATGCCTATTCTTTCTCGGAGCATTTTTTCATCCATTTTGAGATCTCATTCGTTGAGATTTGCCGCATAGATAAAGGGTTTCATTGTGAGAAGATGGAGGTCATTTGCGAGCTTTTTTTCATCATCAGTGAGTTCTACTTGGATAGCGAGTTTCCCTTGATTTAATGCTTCATGGATTCTCTCGTAGATTCCGAGGAGCTTGATAGCATCTTTGTCACCACTTCTGGCTTTCTTTGCGACATCACCATCCTTACGCTTTGTGAGAGTATCGAGATCTGCGATGATGAGTTCAGCATTGATGATTTCTATATCTCGTTTTGGATCTACGCTCCCATCGACATGATGCACGTCGCCATCTTCAAAGACACGAACGACCTGGAGAATAGCATCAACTTCGCGAATATTGGCAAGGAATTTGTTTCCAAGTCCTTCACCAGTGCTGGCCCCACGGACGATACCAGCAATATCGACAAATTCGACGGCAGCAGGTACTATTTTATTTGAGTGGATGGTATTCGCGAGGGCTGTAAGCCTCTCATCCTGCACATTCACAATACCAGTATTGGGCTCGATGGTACAGAAAGGGAAGTTGGCAGCTTCAGCCGCATAACTCTTCGTGAGAGCATTAAACAGTGTAGATTTACCGACATTGGGGAGTCCGACAATACCGAGATTCATAGTGAAATATTAGGATGTTTGAGAGCATCTTCGCGAAGTTTGGTTTTTTTGCAACTTGTATTTGTAATTTTCCTAGAAGCATGATAACATGTACCCATGGTTTTTGAAAAAAACAACTCGGCTGATACTCTAAAAATTCAAGCAAAGCCAGAAAAAACAAGTGATGCTCGTTTGTTTGGCAAGAAAACAGATTTAGAGAAACGCGGAATGCTCAAATCTGATCAGGAAAAAACTCAGTCTGAGCGAGAAGCAAAGGCGCTACTTCAGGATATTGATGGACCGAGTAAGAATCCCGAAAAAGCCCGGGAAATCACAGAAAAATGAGCTAAAATAGGACCAGAAGCCCTGCAAGCATTATTGCAGAATGTTTCTCCTGAGAAAAAGCATATAATTGATAAGATACAATCGTATTTGGGAGTGAGTGAGGCAAATAATCCTGATAAAATAAAACAATTTCATACTTCTGCAGGTCAAAATGGATGTGGACCAGAGACGGCTTGGTGTATGTCATTTGTCCAGCATGTACTCAAGGAACTGGGCAACAAAAATTATAAATCTACTGCATGGGCTCGTGATTGACTCAGTATGGGTACGCCAACACAAACTCCACAGCCAGGAGATTTACTCATAGTGGAGAGATGAGAAGGCGGTCATATTGGTTTTTTTATGGGCTTATCTGAGAATGGAAAGCCCCTCATCATAGGATGAAATCAATGAAATGGTGAGGTATCTCTCAAAGAAGAAACTCGCCCCATACTCTGATATCGAAGTATTGCCTAATTTATTTGCATTCTGATGCAGGGTAGGGTAGGATGGGAGTATGGCCAAAGAAGCAACATCTCTTGATAAAAATAAGATTCCTCCAAATAAACAGGAAACATGAGATGAAAAATTGTGAGAAAAGGAAAAAAAACCTGAGGATAAGAAAAAAATTTCTGCAGATGTTAAAGAAGAGAAGAAAAAGCTATTTGAATCAAAAAAGAAAAAACTTGATATATCGAAGAAAGAACTTGCAGATAAAACTGAAGCTGACGCAAATGTAGATAAGGGCTTTGTTGATCAGCCGGGCTGAAATGACGAAGAAAATAATCCAGATATAAAAAAAGCTAAAGACCAATCTGATTCGATCGAAAAAGAGACACTGACAGCATTAAAAGAAAAACATGATGCCGATATCCAAGATGCAGTTGAAAATGTAGATAACATGGATCCACAGACGCGAAGTGTGGTTCACGCAGGATCTCTCGAGAAGAGTGTGAAAGTTGAGAATTTGAGCAAAGTAGCCAAAGAAGAAGCGCTCAAATGAGTTAAAGGGGAAGATGGGAAAGATATTGATGTCACCAAACCTCTCACCCCAGCTCAGACCGAAATAGTTCAAAAATATCAGACTGCTCGTTATCTCGAAGCAATCAAACAAATAAAAGATGAGGACAAAAAGAATCCAAAGAAAATAAAAGAGCATTTAGATGAGCTGGAAAAACAAAATCCAGGCATTACTGATTTTGTGGGTGAAAAAAAGATAGCACTCTTTTCGGAAGTGAGTTTTTTCGAAGAAGCCAAAAAGGATCCTTCTCTCCTGAAAGATATTGTAGAGGCCATAAAGAAGGATGGTATGATTGTAACTGGCATAGATCCAAATAGCTCATTTGGTAAGTCGTTGGTAGAGATCATTAAAGTAAATACAGACGAATATTTATCAATTAAAAAACCACAAGACGGGTTGGTTGATGTGGAGAATTTCAAAGGTTTAAAGGATCTTCTTGCTGGTTCTTATGAAGACCTGGTTTATTCGAAGAATTTTCTTCTTGGAGATAAGCACGTTCTTAGAGAAGCCCAGAAAACAATATTTGATTGATTTCAGTCAGAAGTAACACAATTAGAACCACCAGATCCGGCAAAAGCGAGCCCCCA
Organism: uncultured Candidatus Peribacteria bacterium; assembly: GCA_964560015.1. Classification (GTDB taxonomy): domain Bacteria; phylum Patescibacteriota; class Gracilibacteria; order BD1-5; family JAGOOR01; genus JAGOOR01. The sequence goes on along the minus strand of CAZLKD010000078.1, from coordinate 1,353 downwards.
GGAAATGCAAGCATACAAAAAATCTCTTGAGCAGGCTTTTCATGGTGCTACGGGGATAGATGGTACAAAAGTAGAAAGGGCTATTTCATGAATTTCACGTGATAAATTATCACCCATAATTAGATTCTTTCTTGATCTCTTTGCTCCGATAGGAGCTGCTATGGGGGGTAAAATAGGGGAGCGATGTAAACAATATTTGGCTCAAAGTCGGAGTCAAGGAGCTCAATCAAAATATGGCGAAGGCATATCTCAGCCCATTGAGGGAAAATGAATTGAAAATGCGGCAGCTAGCGCTATACATGATGCTGCAAAGAAGTATGTAGGAACAACAGAGTCAAAAGATGGAGAGCTTATTCGGGAAATGCATAAATCATGAGGACTTAATGCTGGACCAGGAACAGCATGGTGTATGTCATTTGTTCAACATGTCCTGCGCCATGATATGGGCTTTAATAGCTCGCAAATTGGTTCTCCAACAGCCTGGGCAGCAGACGGGCATAAAATTGGTCGACATACAGAAACTCCAAAACCAGGAGATATTGTTTTGATCCATAGTTCAGCAGCGAATTCCGGAAAACATATTGGTTTTGTCAATAATAACCCCAAAACTGATGGATATGTAGAAATACTCGGATGAAATCAGAGTAATTCTGTTAATGTTACCCGTTATAGTCTCGATAAAGTTGCTGAATTTAGAACGCTTGAGAACGCTCCAAACCCTATCGCCCAGAATAATTGAGATGGAGCATGACAAGAATTGGGTCAGAATTCTCTACCAGAGAATAAGTGAACTGTTGAGAAGACCATATCTTACGATGAATCGCTTCGTATCATGTCTGATCCGAGCACTCCGAAATATGACGAAACATGAAAACTCATTGTTTACAAAGTTGATATCAGTGGTTATAAGCGGGATAATCAAACTCAGGAAAAATATAATAAAAATATCTGACGAGGTGACAGAGATAAGCATTTTATAGCGGTTCATGGTACTGCATCTGACTATGGTACTGGAGGGTTACCTGATGAAAAACTTGATCAATCTGGTTTCCATGAGATGATAAATAGTGGCCTCTATCCTTATTTTATTTCAAAAAAATGAATTGTTTTTAGTACTACTGAAGATGACAGCAATCATCCTGCCTGTGTGAACGATAAGGCAAATGAAATCATTGGTATTGAGCGTTTTAATAATAAAGGACTTGCTATTGAGATGTCATTGAGAGCAGACGGTAATGGTTCAGTAGAAAAACCAAACGATGAACAGATGAAGTCTGGACGTGACTTAATCTTGGCATTGCGATGAAAATATAATATTGGCGCCTGAAATGTTATTACATCAAAAGATCCTGT
>CAZLKD010000077.1:2959-4826 GCA_964560015.1 uncultured Candidatus Peribacteria bacterium | reverse complement strand
GCCTTGTGGGCTATGAGAGCGACATGCTTCCAGGAAGCAAGCTGTTTATTGAGGTTTTGAGCAAAGCTAAGAATCATAAAATTAATACAGAAGACAAAAGACAAAATACAAAGTACAAAATAGTTGAATTATATTCAATCACGGAGATTGCTCTCGGTGGTCAATTTAATTTTTGCCAGTATACGAATTATTTCCTCGCAGTCATGTTTGATTTTTGACATGTCCTGTTGTGTGAGGCTGGATCTTTCCAGAAGCCTAGTCCAGTAGAGGGTCTCGTGAGCCTCTTTGTAGGCTATACACATTTTCGCATAGAAGTCTTTCTTTGATTGAGAAGCATTTGCTTCTGCTACATTGGCGCCAATACTCGTACTGCTTCGTAAGAATTGTTTGGAGAGGACATATTCGCCTTCTTTTTGAAGAAATTGATACAGGCAAATACATGATAAAGAAAATTCTTCTGTTTTTTCAATAATATTATTGGTCATAAAACTTCTGTTATTTTGTATTTTGTATTTTGTATTTTGTACTATCGATCTTTATGATACGGACTTCTGGGACAAGTGCTATCTGAAATTGTTCAGAAACTTTCGCCTGAGCAATCTCGACAAGTTCGACAAGGTCTGTCCACTTCGCTGTGCCGTCAGACATCAGGAAATTGGCATGTTTGTCAGAAAAATAGGCACCACCGTGGTGATATCATTTTAGCCCCACTTGGTCGATAAGAGATCCTGCTGATTGCTCTCGGCTTGGATTTTTAAAAAATGAACCACAAGAAAAGCCAACAGGCTGTACACGTTCACGCCATAATAGGGGTTCTTCATCTGAATGGTATTTTTCTAGAAGCTGGGAGAGATCAAAATCAATAGAGAGGATGAACCAATCTGGATGATTTTTACACTCTGACCAACGGTAATCAAAATTCATCTCACCGCCTGTCTTGGCAAATACTTCACCCGTTTTCAGATCAAGGATTTTGACACTCTCAACATACGGCCCTATTTCGAGACCAAAACACCCCGCATTACCAAAGACGGCACCTCAGACCGAACCTGGAAGTCCTTGAAAACGATGCCAGAGAGTGACGCCATGGACATCCTCTAGTGCCTCTGCCAATTCCCAGATAGGCTGGCCTGAGAGGGCCGAAAGATGAGTATGATTCAGAGAATACCCCTCAGATGCATTGTAAATGATAAGTCCTGGATATTCATCAAAAGCAAGGAGGCTATTTTTACCGCCAGCAATGGTCAGAATCGGGAGCTTCATTTCATGGGCAAATTTTGCTGCGGCTATTATTTCATGGGCATTTTGTCCATCAAATTCCACAAAATATCTCGCTGTAGCGGGGGTCTGGTAGCCAGAGAGTTTTGAAATGTCGACGTGCTGTTGCATTGCCAGAAGTATAGTGAAAAATGGAGGAACTCAAATATTTTTGACAATTTGTATTATTGAATATAATAATTTAAATACCTCTCTATACTTATGAGTACATTTACTTTCGACCCAGCCCCTCAAGCCTCTGAATCTCCGTCTCCATCAAGGGCTTTATCTTGGGAACAAATACCCTTACCATTACGACAAATAATGATTACTACCCGCGAACGACTAAGCCGTATGGATCTTCCAATTGATATGGAAACTCTCTTTGGCAGAATAAATACTTCTAGAAGAGCTCAAATCAGATAAAATTTTCAGAAAACTATCTCTTCTTGAGAGACTTCTTGTGAGCGAGAAATTGTTCCAGACATTCAGCCGTATACGATCCCTTGACCTTCAGGAGTCAGTCACGTGGTCCCTGATAGAGCAATTTTCCTCCACGTTCGCCACCCTCAGGTCCCATGTCGATAATATAGTGAGCATTGGCGATGAC
>CAZLKD010000077.1:0-2859 GCA_964560015.1 uncultured Candidatus Peribacteria bacterium | reverse complement strand
CACGTTCGCCACCCTCAGGTCCCATGTCGATAATATAGTGAGCATTGGCGATGACATCCAGATGATGTTCTATGATGACGACGGTATTTTTTTTCTCTACCAAAGTAGACACGATCGACATAAGTTTCTGAATATCCGAGAAGTGAAGACCTGTCGTTGGTTCATCCATGATATAGAGAGTTTTTCCAGTCGATTTACGAGCCAGTTCGGTCGCCAATTTGACACGCTGAGACTCTCCTCCTGAGAGCGTCAGGGCTGATTGTCCAAGTGTTATATAGCCCAAACCAACTTCGAGAATGGTCTGAAGTTTGTGTTTAATCTTTGGAAATTTGTCGAAAAACATGACCGCATCTTCGACAGCCATAGCGAGCACATCAGAGATAGACTTATCGTGAAAGTGAATTTCTCGGACGAGATGATTGTAGCGAGTACCCCCACAGGATTCACAGGTAACATGGACATCAGGGAGAAAGTGCATCTGGATACGTCGTACCCCATCACCTTCACACGCATCACATCGACCTTGTTTTGTATTGAAGCTAAAATGCCCTGGACCATACCCCCTTGCACGCGCTTCGAGCGTCTGCGCAAAGACATCGCGAACATCAGTAAACACGCCCGTATATGTCGCAGGATTGGACCTCGGTGTTTTACCGATGGGCATCTGGTCAATGATGACCACCTTGTCGAGCTCTTTATCACCTGTTATACTCTTGAGATGTCCATGAGCATCTCGTGTACCATGGAGGAGATTGCGCATCACCGGAGCAAATGTCCTATTGATGAGCGATGATTTACCAGATCAACTCACACCTGTCACGACTGTCATTGCCTCGAGCGGTATGTCGACAGACACATTGGTGAGATTATTTTCTGTCACACCGCGCAATTCGATAAATTTCTCCGGTTTTTTCTTGAGTTCTGGTATTTTGATTTCTTCTTCTCCTCTGAGAAACTTCGCTGTTTGGCTATCAGACTTGAGGAGTTCCTTGTATGTACCCTGAAAGACAATAGTACCACCATGGACACCTGCACCAGGTCAGATGTCGACAATCTGATCGGCCGTTCACATAATATCTTCGTCATGTTCGACAACAATCACTGTATTACCGAGATTGACGAGCTCGCGGAGGTTGTCTATGAGGAGTCGGCTGTCTCTCGGATGAAGACCAATAGAGGGTTCATCCAGGACATAGGTAATACCTTCAAGCCTCGTGCCCACCTGTGTCGCCAATCGTATACGCTGAGACTCACCCCCTGAGAGTGTGTTTGAGCGACGTGCAAGGGTCATATAACCAAGTCCAACTCCTTTGAGAAATTTCAATCTGTCTCGGATGTTTTTGAGGACGTTGCCGGCAATCTTTGTCTCCTCTTTGCCGAGCTGGAGGTCATGAAAGAAATCAATAGACTTCTCCACTGATAATTCTGCCAATTGTCAGATGTGTTTCCCTCAGACAAATGAGTTTCGGGCTGCTTCCCCCACACGGTACCCATGACATGTCGAACATGTCGAAGATACCACAAATGGGTCTATCTTTTCATGGAGTGCCTCGGTCGTATCAGGATCATGATAGACACGGTTGAGATATGGGATAATACCTGGATATTTCGCATTCCAGGGTTTTTGCATCTGGGGCGTTGAGAGTGATAACTTCTCCTCCGAACCATTCAATATGATATTTTTTTGCTTTTGAGTAAGGTCCCTATAGAGAATTTTTGTTGGTATTTTATGGTGTTTGCACGCGCCCTGAAGGACAAAATAGTAGTATGAATCAGGAGACCACGGCATCACACACCCTTCTTCAATGGTTTTCTCTGGATTAATAACTGAATCCTCTGTGAAATCGAGCAGGGAACCAAGCCCATGACATGTCGCACAGGCACCTGTGGGAGAATTAAATGAGAAATGAGACAGCGTGAGCTCTTCTGGGACATAGCCACAGAGTGGACATCGGAAAGCCCTAGAAAATACAGCCATGGCTGTATTTTCAGTTCAAAGTTCAAAGTTTAGAGTTCAAAGTTTAGGACTTTTAGATTTTTTTGATCCATCATTCTTCATTCTTCATTCTTCATTCTTCATTGCGAATTTATAAACCCCCACCACATCTTCCCCGTGTTCAAACGCGGTTGATATAGACTGGGAAAGTCTGTCTGTTTGGGTAGCATCAGCGTGGTCAATTTCGACACGATCGACAATAATCCAAGGGTCAATTATCTTTTCTGGAAGGGCATCGGAGAGATTGTAGACATGATTGTCTACAAGATAACGGACGAATCATTTCTGGCCAACAAAGTCTCGCAGCTCTATGCTTGTTTCAAATGTTTTTCGGATTTGTGCGCAGATGCCTATACGGGTACCATTCTTTTCTTGTTTGATATATTCCATGACGTCTTTGTGTGTCTTTTTGATCATAGAACTCCCATCATGTGGACACATGCGCGCTCATAAACTGAGAAAGAAGAGACGGTAAAAATCATAAATTTCTGTAATAGTCCCAACGGTTGAGCGTGGATTGTGAGCAACTGTCTTTTGTTCGATGCTAATGGTGGGAGTAAGGCCTCGAATTTCTTTTACTTTTGCCTCCTCAGACATACCACCGATAAACATCCGCGCATAGGTGGAGAGCGATTCCAGATATCGTCTCTGGCCTTCATTACAGAGGGTTGTGAAGGCGAGGGAAGACTTCCCAGATCAGCTGACCCCAGTGAGGACGGTGAGTGTATTTTTGGTAAATGAAATATCCACATCCCGGAGGTTGTGCGTCGTTACTCAGAAAAGATCGATGGTATTGGACATAAAAAGGCGATACGTCAGTATACGAGGAGTCTCTCTTTTCTCAAATTTTTTTCCTAAACTTT
>CAZLKD010000076.1:3702-4830 GCA_964560015.1 uncultured Candidatus Peribacteria bacterium | reverse complement strand
ATACTTTTCCTGAAAAATCTTTTGCAAAGAGTGTTATTTTTGATACAATAGGGGAGTGATAGTACCTCAATAATGCTCTATGTAAGCGGATTTTGAGTGATTAGGGAGTGTGTCTACATGACATCATAGAGAATAAACAAACTCGTATACTTTGTATGGTTTCACTTGCTTAAACTAAACAAAATAGTATACTTTGTATGGTTTCACTTGCTTAAACTAAACAAACTATGAAACGGATTACGCTCTGATCGCTCCACAAGCAGTCGACAGGTTTTAGCGCTTTTATCCCAGCGCCTTTTCCTCCGAAGGATCTTTTTGATATAGCACCAAAGATTCTCAAAAAAGCTGATCAAGCGACGAGGCTGGTAGGGAAACTGGATGGTGTCACGGGGCGTTTGCCTGATGCAGAATTTTTCCTCCTCATGTATCTCCGAAAAGATGCAGCTTCTTCGAGTCAAATCGAGGGAACGCATGCGACCATGATAGATGCTATTGAGGCAGAAGCATCGACCAATACGGATGTCCCAGCTGATGTCGACGATATTCTCCACTATATCAAAGCATTGAAATATGGTATGAAACGTGTGTCAGAAGATGGTTTCCCTCTCACTCTTCGCTTTATCAGAGAGCTTCATAAAGAGCTGATGGAGGCTGCGCGGGCAACACACTTTTGCGATCCAGGAGAATTTCGCAAGACGCAGAACTGGATCGGATGAACGCGCCCTGATAACGCACGTTTTGTGCCTCCGCCAGTCTATGAGATGCAAAATGCCCTCACGGATTTACAAAATTTTATTCATGCAGAGGATACTCTTCCCGCGATTATCAAAGCAGGTATTATCCACGCTCATTTTGAGACGATTCACCCCTTCCTCGATGGGAATGGTCGTGCTGGGCGTATGCTCATAACTTTTTATCTCTGGAAAGAGCGATTTCTCGAGCAGCCTGTTTTGTTTTTGTCTTCGTATTTCAAGAAACACCAATCAGTCTATTATGAGCGACTTTCCCAATACCATCAGGGAGAAGTGGAAGCATGGATAGATTTTTTCTTGGATGGTGTGATCGAGATAGCGGAAGAGGGCATTAACACGGTTTCTGAGATAACAAAATTGCGAGAAGAAGACCAAG
>CAZLKD010000076.1:0-3692 GCA_964560015.1 uncultured Candidatus Peribacteria bacterium | reverse complement strand
CAAGTTAAAATTCAGAGACTCGGCAAGAGAGCTGCAGAAAGTGCGATGACAGTACTTTTGCAACTGTATGCACAGCCTATCGTCAATGTCGCAATGATTCAGAAATGGACGGGCTTTACATGGCCGGGGGCATTTGCTGTTATTGAGAGATTTATAGAGATGGGTATCCTCGAGCCAAAGGACGAAGACAAAAAATACGGACAGTCCTATATCTATCGGAGATACGTCGATATTTTCTCACAGAAAAGCTAATATCAAACTTTCACAGAAAAATATGTTTCCTCGCACTGATGAAAGTATTGTTTTTTTATATCATTTTGATATAATTTTAATATATTAAAATTATATCTATGACTCAATCAACATTTACCATTGATAAAAAAATCCGAGATGCAGCTTCTCGCCGAGCAAAAGTAGACCAACTCTCTGTATCTGCTGTGGCTCGTATGCTTCTGCGTGATTATGCTGATGGACGCATTACTATTGGTACACAGGTGACAGGGAATTACGAGCGTATTGAGGTAGACGGCAAGGCCCAGAAAAAGATGGATAGTATTAGTGCTCTCTGGAAAACTAAACGATGAAGCTAATTTTCTCACATCGTATCAAGAAAAAAGAGCTCGGAAAACTTCCGGATGCTCATGATATGGCAGTAATTCTTCGCTCGTGTAAGAAGGATATATATGATCCAATTAACTGAGATATTCCTCCATCAACACAACTCATAAAGGTTTATGCAACCAGTAAATCAGGCGCGAAACGTATAGTATTTCTCATGGAGACCGAAACAGGAGATAGATTTTTCCTCTTTTATCGAGATAAAGATGATGCAATAGGTGAGAATGTGACTATCAAAAATCCTGTTTTCAAAAAAGCACTCGACACATATCTGGATATATTGGAAGAGGATATGAGAGAGGACGCTTTTGATGTAGAAAATATAGTAGATTAGTTTTTTGATCTTATATTTCAACCTTTATCATATTTCAACCTTTTCCCGAAAAAGATTTGCCAGGAAAACTTTTTTGAATAGAATAGGGGAGTATTCATAACTCAATTTCTATGAAACCCCTAGACTGAAGACAGCGCGACATCCTCGATTATCTCTACGAGAATCAGCAGTACAGTATGACCCTCGCTGATATCGGTGAAGCGGTGGGGATAGATCATCCACAGAAAGTCCTCGATAAAATCGATCAACTCACACGTCTCGGCTATATCGCCAAGAGTCCTTTTGGTGGCTATCAAGTCCTCCGAAGATTTGAAGAGACAGACCAACTCACGATTCCTTTCTTTGGTTTCGCACAGTGCTGAAATGCAGGGAAGAGTATTCTCGCAGAGTATCCACGCAAGAAGCTTGAAGTCTCAAAAAAACTCATCGTCCAATCAGAGAAAGACAGCTATTTTATCACGCGTGCCAAAGGGGATTCGATGGAACCATTTATCCATTCAGGAGATTTCCTTCTTATCAAAGTACAGTCAGGATTCAATCCAGAAGACAAAGTCATGGTGGTGCACAACGGTCTCCCAAAGATCAAAAAGGTACTTCAAGACGGTGACAAGCTCGTGCTCCGATCATTTAATCCTGCCTTTGGTGACTTCGTCGTTGACGAAGATGATGAAGCAGAGATAGTGGGTGTTGTGAAAGAGAGATTTTCAAAAGATACATTCTCGGTGTAGCCTCTATTTGGTACCGTGTGCTTCATAGTTTGCGAGGATGGTTTCGAGTTGTTTGCGATGTTCTGGGGTGAGATTTTCTTTTTCTACATCGCGAAGTATCTCCATGATCTTCGCGTGCACATGAGGAATATCTTCCTCCGCATCATTGAGATAGGAGACACAGAGATAGCTCCCAGTCATACATCCAAATGTTCCGACGATGGCTGCTGTTCCTACCATTTTTTCAGGGAGTTCGCGTTCGATTTTCTGAGAGAGATAGTAGCTGAATTTTGGATCGAGTGTGATGCGGTCATCGGCTTCATCAGTTTTTGGTTTGAGAAATCTCAGATCACAGACAGCTGCTTTTTGATGATTCGTGAAGTGTGTATCTGATTCGATAGGCATAGTATCGACGTTGACCTTTTTTAGATCTTCTCCTGCTTTCTCAGGATTGTGATAGGTAAATTGACCGCACTGTTTTGCAGTGGCAAAAGGGACACCCTTGAATCATTTTTCATCTCCTTGTCCTGCCTTTATCTTATCGATATATCCGATAGCTCTCTGGATAGAGGTACGTGTTGCTTGTCTTAGTATTTCATCATCGAGTTCGACGAGTGAGGTGATACGAAATCCATAATTTCCATCGTTTGTTTCAAACGGAGAAACATCGAGAATCATCTTGGTATCGAGTTCTGGTATTATTTCCTTGAGGCTCGAACGAACACTTCCAGTGTCTGTCGTATAGGCGAGGAGGTGCTCGCTGGTGTGTATCCCAGAATGAAAAGCATCGTACTCAGCATCACTCGGTTTCCCGAAAAGATGAAGCGTATAGGTATGGATTTCGAGAGGCTTGTCAGACTCTATATGTTTATCGACGGTGAGTGTCCCACCAGTCATGACCTTGTGGTCTTTTTCGCTTGAATGAAGTCCCGCTTTGATGTGTATCATAGATTTTATTATCAGAGAGTTTGTTTCCTTATTGTACTTTTGTTAGCAAAAGTAACAAATCAGTTTGGATATGTTTCTGTCATTGCGAGCCTGAGCTTTGCGAAGGCGTGGCAATCCATAGAAAAATTTGATGCATGGATTCCCGCGGTCGTTTTACTCCCTCGGAATGACAGGTTACTTATTTTATAATGAATTGTTCACGACGAAGCCGAGGATAAAAGGGAGGTGTTTCACGACTCGTTCTCCGGCGTGGAGATTGGTAGCAAAATTATCACCGGCATGTTCATCAGCATTGTCTGAGATGATCTTCAATACTATCAGAGGTTTCTGGTAGTGGTGAGCGACTTTCGCCAGTGCAGCACCTTCCATATCGACGAGTTGTCCACCCTTTGCTTGGAGAGCTTCACGAGTACTTCATGAAGCGACGAATTGGTCACCAGTGACGAGTACTCCGGACTTCAGTTCGGGGTGTTCTATCGTGAGGAGATTGAAGAGGGGGTAGAGTCTCTTTTGCGCTTCGTCATCGCCCTCGATGAGGCCATCGTGTTCGACCGTATGTTCGACGACGACGACATCACCAAATGCGAGATGAGGAGAGAGACTTCCTGCGAGGCCTATATTGATGATGGTATCGATTATATATTGTTCGAGGACTTTTGTGAGCGTCATCGCTGCGGAGACTTTTCCGATAGAGCTCACAGCGAAAACGAAATTTCCATGCTCCACGATATCACCCGCTTGGAGTGCTTTTTCGTAGCTCAGATACTTCGTGAGCGGAAGCATCTCTTCTGCCATGGCAGAGATGATGAGGATTTTTTTGTGTTCCATAATTTTTATTTCAAATGTTACAGATTTCTTTTGCACTTTTTATCGAAAAAATACCGGAGAAGTAAGTAAACCTGACTTCGAGTACTTCTTTATTGTACTTTTGTTAGCAAAAGTAACAAAATAAGGGAAGAATGAGTGAATCTCATTCTGGACGGGCAAAAACTCGAGCTTCGTTATTGTACTTTTTATACAAAAAGTACCAAAAGTATTTAAGGGGCAAAAACTCGGGCTGCTTTCATCTCACGGGTCTGCATTCA
>CAZLKD010000075.1:0-4832 GCA_964560015.1 uncultured Candidatus Peribacteria bacterium | reverse complement strand
TATCCACCACCTTTGAGAGACCAATCATATCAAAAATGTACTGCGTTTTTGGGTGTACTTTCTGAAAGGTAATAGTTTTGCCTTTTCGATGTGCACGGGCGATAAACTCTGTGAGATACGCCAGTGTCGTAGAGTTTGTGTAACTGAGTTGAGAGAAATCACAATCTATGCCTTTGTAATCATCTTTCTTATCAATGGCTTTATTGAGATCAGCAAATGCCTCATCCGCATTGGTCTCATCGAGCTCTCCCGTTATGATGAGGTGAAGTCGGTCATGGTATTGCTTTCGAACCTGAATTGTATAAGGTGTATGAAATGCGTGGACTGACATAAGGAGATAAGTAGAAAGTAAAAACTTTACACTCATATTATGAATCATATTTTACATTATGTCAAGTTTCATTTTTAAATATATTCAAAAAGGCAGTAAAGTTGATATAAAAGGGCTTTTTTCAAGTAATACGAGCTTTTGGCAATCACACCTCTGGGCTGAAATACTCGTAAAAACCAACCAGGCAGAGGTGATTATCGCAGAAAATAAGGATTCCCTTCTCATAGAGAGACGAAAAATTTGGTGAAAATATACCTGACTCTACATATTGGGGGCCGATTCTTCCCTTATAACAGCGGATTTTTTGGCATCTCTCAGATCAGAAATTTCCACAAAAAATGACCTTTTTCTTCAGATTGAGCCACTTTCCGAAAACGTTCAACGTTCAACGTTCAACGTTCAACGTTCTAAGGCGCCTTTCCGTCGCTTCATAGAGCCAGTAACTGCCCTCCTCGACCTTACTATTCCTGAAGAAGAACTCCTAGCAAGTTTTGCAGAGAAGGGACGATACAATATCCGTCTCGCACAAAAGCGTTGAGTGACAACAAGATGGGTGGGGGCAAGCGAAGCTTGCAATGAAGAATGACAGAAAAAGAAAACCTATATAGAAGTTTTTTTTGATCTTCTCGATGAGACGACACAGCGCGATGGATTCGCTCATAATTCACTCGCCTACTACAAAAATTTCGTCGAAACGCTTGAATCATCGAACGCAGGAGGTCTCCTCATAGCTGAAAAGGATGGGATATTGCATGCGGCAGGTATTTTTGCCTACTGGGGCGATACCGCCATCTACTATTATGGGGCCTCATCCAGCGACAAAGAAATACGTCGTGATATGGCCACCTACCTCCTCCAATGGGATGCTATACGTGCGGGCATCAAGCGAGGATGCAAAATATACGATTTCCTCGGTATCTCAGAAGACTGAAAAGGGAAACTGGCATGAGTCACAGAATTTAAGCTCCGATTTAACCCAGAAAAAAAGCATTGGCCCCAGGAACAGGTCATCATACTGAAACCAATGCTCCTCTTCATTTTTCGATGCATCAGCAAGGCACGAAAAATGTTCAAATAGTCATTAGGCTCGTATACGTTGATGATAGACATATTCTAGTATTTGAAGCCCATTGAGTGCTGCACCTTTGAGAAGCTGATCACCAGAGACAAACATTTTACCACCGTGACCATCAAAAGAGAAACTCTGTCGTACTCTCCCTACCGCAACACCATATTTTCCAGTGACAGCAGAAGGCATCGGATAGCATTTTTCCTCTGGATTATCAACGAGAACTACGCCAGCTGATTGTGAGAGAAGATCCTGGACCTGTTGCGTGACAAAAGGCTGCTCTGTTTCAACAGTGATATCCTCGCTGTGTGCTCTGAGAATAGGGACGCGCACCGAGGTGCAATCTATCGGGAGATGAGGTAAGCCCAGAATTCGACGAAGTTCATTGGTAAATTTCATCTCCTCATCCGTGTAACCATTGTCGAGGAAATTCCCAATATGTGGGAAGAGATTAAAAGCTAAATCATGATCAAACTGTTGAGGTATAAATGCCTCACCCGCAAGTCTTGCACGAGTCGCGGCAATCAGTTCCTCCATAGCTGGCTGCCCTGCACCACTCGCTGCCTGGTAGGTAGAAGTAAGTACTCGACGAAGTCAGAACTCTTTATGTATCGGTCATAGAACAAGCGCCCCAATAGTCGCTGTACAGTTCGGACTCGATATGATGAGATCATCGTGGCGAATACTCTCACCATTCACCTCTGGCACAACGAGTGGAATATCTGGATTACTCCGAAAAGCACTCGACTTATCCACACAGAGAATTCATTGTTTTGCAGCACGAGGGCACCAATCTCGTGATACATCGCTACTCGCTGCAAAAAACATCGCATCCAATCAGTGTATATTGTCATCAGACAGCAACTGAATTACTCGTGATCCATATGGTGTCTGTGATTCCCTTCCTGCTGAGTTCTCTGAACCAAATAGTCTCAATTCCGAAACAGGAAAACCTCTTTTCTCCAACAGTGGAAGTAATTCTTTCCCCACTGCGCCTGCCGCTCATACAATTCAGATATTCATAGTAATAAGGTTAAAAAAACAAAAAACTCCACCAAATATGCAGGTGGAGTACAGAGAAAACAATTTTCTATGCTCCACCCGAGGGCGGTGGCTTCTTGGTAGTTTTTGTGAGAGTGAGTATGTTTCGGATGTGAAGTTGCATACAGAAAATGGAAAGAAAAACCCCTCGCCAGGCGAGGGGTTTTGAAAAATAAATTTAGACAAAAACTACCCTCTCGATATTCGAGTGGTTGGTGTCTTTGTTGTAGAGCTTATTCGCATATATGTACTCTAAGGAATTATCACTCTTCTCAAAATATTCAATAATTGACTTTTATATTTTATATATTTTGTATATATTATATGAAAGTCCTCGATTTCTGATCTGGATCAAAAGAGCACTCACTTGAATTATGGCAACCGAATGCTTGAATTGGTGTACTTCAAGAGATAATGAGAGAACGTGCAAGTGAGGTGCTCGAAATCCATTGCCTTGATTCAATGGAAATTGACACACCGGAATTAGTTAAGCAAGATCATGCAGAGTTTCATTTTCATCAAGATTTTAATGAAATACCTGGTGGTATTGATATTATCTGTGCCCTTCACCCAAATCCATGATGTCTTATGCCCTTCAGCAAACATGGTGTTGATTTTGAAGATGATTTTCAACATAAGAGATATACTATTATACTGGCCCACCTCGCTCAAACAATGCTCAAAGAAGATGGGCAGGTTTTTGTCCAATTTGACGATGAGATGGCACATGAGAAAGCTGATAGATTTTCAGAAATGTTGATTCGAAATTCCAGAGATACTCTTACAGAAACAAAGACAAGTATAAAAGGTTTTCCGAGCGATATTTACATCTTTCACTCTGTTCGAGCATTTACAAAAACTTACGTAGTTTTGATGTAATTTAATAATATTTATAAATAGTATATGCCCATCCACACATTCACGCCCTTTCCTCCAGATACGCTCAGAGAAATTTCTGAAGGAATTCCTCGGTGATTATTTACCTTCTTTATTGAACAGCGGAAGGATACGCTTCTGAGTATTCTCGGAGAAGCTGATTGATTAAATAGAGAATATAATTGATTTCTCGGCACTCTTGTCTCTGAGTTAATAAATTCTACAGAATGACAACAAAGAGAATTACAGAGCGACCGTACAGTGATACTAGCAGCAATAACACCAATAGAACAAGATGGGTTGAAGAAAAAATGGTGAGATATCCCCGCCATCCTTGGTATCAAAGAAATAAAAATATACACGCTTGTTGTCAAGCAAGGGGAAAAGGAAGATACGAGAATTGAAGTGGCAGTTTTTATAAATACCGAGGGTGACGTCTGCTGATACTGCAAAAAAGGGATGCTAAATGGCTCTCATTCGGTCCATAATAATGTTTTATTGGATTATGATGATCAAACAACTATACGTAACTTTCTTGGACGTTAGAAATGTCTCCTCATCTCCAGTATCCATCTCTCTTGTTCTGCGAGATGATATGTGAGAGCTTTGGTGAGTATCATGCCTCGATTTTTGGCAAGTTGCTGTCCGTCAGCCCATTCTTCTTCTGAAGCTTGTTTATAGATCCACGCTCGACCATCCGATTTCAAAAGTGGTTTGATCCACGTAAAGAGGTCTTCAACATAAGCAGCCGCTCGTGTGACAACGAGATCATAGTGATCACTGGTCGATGGCGTACCATCCAGAAATACAATACCGTTTTTGTTATGGAGTCTCTCTTCTTTCATGCTCGGAGCACGCATATCCTCAACTCTTCCCCACTGTGGTGTGACATTTTTGAGTCCAAGCGTTTCTGCGAATTCTCTCACACAATCGACCTTTTTTCTCGTTCCATCGAGGAGTGTGAAGTGCACTTCAGGAAACATGATAGCAAGGGGCAATCCGGGGAATCCTCACCCTGTTCCGAGATCGAGAACAGAAAAAGTTTTGAGTTTTGAGTTTTGAGTTTTGAGTGCCCCTTCGGAATTATTAAAAATTCCATCACTTTGTACTTTGTACTTTGTACTTTGTACTAACTTTTGAAGTAATTCAAAAGTTATAAGGCTGTCTTCTATATGTTTTACCCACACCCCCTCTTCATCCCTTATAGCGGAGAGATTGATGTGGGTATTTTTCTTGAGGAAAATAGAAACGAGCTTTTGAAGTTGTGGGTTTTCTCGGTAGGACATACGCCCTATTGTAGAGAAAAACTATTTTTGACTAGCATTTGCTGTCAAAAGAGGCAACACGGCTCACTCTATCATAGCCCTCATAGTCGCTAATTGCATATTTGTACCACTCGATCGAGATGGAATTGTTTTTCTTTCTCACGTTGAAGTATGAATTAATTCAATATTCAACTCACAGAATCCCAATCATTTCACATCGCCATCTAATTTTCATTCTCGGAGTATTTTT
>CAZLKD010000074.1:0-4870 GCA_964560015.1 uncultured Candidatus Peribacteria bacterium | reverse complement strand
GGGTGAAGATGGGTGCATCGATTTTGAGGACATCATTATCTCGCATCCAATCATAAGTCGCATGAATAATCGTATCACGAACACGCTGAATCGCCCATTGAGATTGCGAGCGGAGATAGAGATGGCGATGATCGAAGAGAAAATCTGGACCATGATCATCTTTTGTTCCGATTGGATAATCATGCGTCTGTGTATAAACCTGAAATCATCGTACCTGGAGCTCATATTCTTCTTTTTTTGGATGCTTTGAAATCTCTCCTGTGAGACTGAGAGATGACTCAAGTCCGAGCGCTGTAATCTCAGCAAATGCGGCTTCACCGATGTACTTTTCTTCTATGACACACTGGATAAATTCTGTACCGTCACGAAGTGAAATAAAGGCGATTTTCCCTGATGAGCGGATTTTATCGACCCATCCATTGAGCGTGACAGTCTGACCGACTGTATCTGAATTTATGTGTTTTATGAGCATAGAGAAAGAGTATTCAAAATCACGAAAATGCAAAAAATCCCCACAATTCGTGGGGATTTTTCAGAGAAGCAGAAACTATTTCTGCATCATAGCTCCGCTCTCTACATCTACATCAGCTTTCATCATGCCATCCGCTGTCGTGTCATCTTTTTTCATCATTGCTTCATCAGCATCTTCTTTTTTCATCATTGCGTCCGCATCACGCATCATGGTGTTTTCAGCAGGCATCATGGCATCAGTTTTTTTCTCTTCTTTTTGCCCAGGCATAGTACAGCTAGAGAACAAAACAATACTTGCAACTGCAAGAGTAGAAATAAGAATTTTTTTCATAAAAGAAAAAATAAAATATAAATAGTTTAACGCCAATTCTGGCGAATACAAAAATGCAATACGCATCATACATCATAACGGAATTTATCCATTATTTTGTCCTTTGTCTTTTGAATTTTGTACTTGTGGTAAATACTCACCGTATCCCTCTTTCTCCATATCAGCGAGGGGGATAAATCGGAGAGCAGCCGAATTCATACAGTATCGCTTCCCTGTAGTCTTTGGACCATCATCGAAAACATGTCCGAGATGAGAATCGCCATATTTCGAGCGAACTTCTGTCCGAGGATAGAGGAGCTTATAATCAGTTTTCTCTGTCACAAAGTGAGGATTAATCGGGCGATCAAAGCTCGGCCAGCCTGTCCCTGAATCATATTTATCACGAGAACTGAAGAGTGGTTCTCCTGTGACAATATCGACATAAATGCCTGCCTCATGGTTATCCCAATAGGCATTTTCAAATGGTGGCTCCGTGCCGTCATGTTGTGTGACACTACATGATTCTTTGCTCAGGGTATTACAGATAGTAGCACTATCAGGTTTATGATATTTTTTTGCGAACTCTGCATCCTTTCCTTCGATTGCCTTTCTCTCCTCTTCGGTCCAATTTTCATGGATGAAATCTTCTCTGCCTGAGCCCTTTTTGTAGAGCCCATAGTGAAATGCAGACTTTTTGTAATACTCTTGATGATACTCTTCTGCAGGGTAAAAATTCGTAAATGAGAGAATGAGAGTAGCGACAGGTTTATCGAATTTTTTAGAATCGTTGATCGATTTGACGACATTCTCCGCAATCTTTTTTTCCTCATCATTTTGGTACCAAATAGCAGACGTGTAGCTCTCACCATTGTCAGCGAATTGGCCACGTGCATTTGTCGGATCTATCTGATGAAAAAAGAGCTCTACCAATCGCTGATAATTCACCTTTGCAGGATCATACGTCACCTGAATAGACTCACGATGACCTGTTGTCTCTGTGAGGACATCATCGTACGTAGGATTCTCTGTGTGTCCTCCAGCATAACCGACGACTGTTTTCACAACTCACATTTCACTATCAAAAGGTGGTTGAAGACACCAGAAACATCCGCCAGCGAAAGTGGCAATTTTTGCATTTTCTGGAATTGTAATAGGTTGTATATTCATATCTTTTTGGCTAGGAAATAGAGAACAACTGGCAAGCACGATGCCCGCAAGTATGGGGAAGGTGAGGGAGGTAAATTTTCGCATATATAATTGACAAAAAAAATAAATTATTAAAGTACATGATTATGACTACACAACCTGGCTACTACGTAGTAGATACATACGAAACTCGTCCAGAAATACCACAATACACAAGGATGGCTCATTCTGGTGTGTATTTTTGATGTATTACTGATATAAAAGAAGCTGTTCGTACAACCTTGAATCCGGATAGAGGCTTACAGGAAGACTTCATCTGCAAATCCGCTCTAGACGAGAAATTTTTAACTCTTCTTGCGAGGAAAAAAGCGTTCAGCGATACTATACCAGATAGTAGGCCAAAGTTATTTGGAAAGGGAGACATAGTTTTTGTTGGTAAGGGATGAAGAGTGATTCCACGAAAAGCAGCCTAATCTCAGAAAGTAAACGCGTGCAAACGAAGTCCTGGCGATGCAATAATTTGGAGCGCATGATCACCAAATTCATCAGCATGTGCTACGTGGTAGATATCATCTTTGTTTACTTCGATTTTTTGTGTCTGAACAGGAGCAAGTTTAACCATCCTTCCATCCTCGAAATATCCGTAGAGGCTCGTCTCAAGCGTTCATTTCGCTCATGAGACGACGAGATACACATCTTTTGCTCTGAAGTTGAGACGGAGTAGCTGACCTTCTTCGGTTGATTCGATGTATTCTGACTCTTGTTTCCAACTTCCGAATGCCTGCCATTCATGGAGCTTGACCACGAAATTATCAGGCTGAATTATTTTCCCACGACTGGAGCCGAGATAGGTTTCTGGAGTTTTTTTCGATGATACTTTTATTGGCTCCTTTTCGATTTCCTTCTGAGGTTCTTTTTGTATTCAAAGGAGTTCCTGAATCTTTTTTTCTGTTTCTTCATAGCTTCACTCTCAGAAATGTTTGTAGACTATGTTACCCTCTATATCAATGAGATACTTGGCTGGCCAGTAGCGATTTGCATAAGCATTCCACGTTTTGAAGTCATTATCGAGCGCAATAGGATATTTTATTCCTGCTTTTTGTGACGCCTCTCGGACATTATTTTCTATCTTTTCAAAGGCAAACTCTGGAGCATGAACACCGATGATAACGAGTCCATCTTTTTCATATTTTTCATACCATGTATTCAGATATGGCTGCGTGCGAATACAGTTAATACATGAGTATGTCCAGAAATCCACGAGGACGACTTTACCACGGAGAGATTCCATTGTGAGAGGTTGAGAATTGATCCATGCGGCGATACCATCGAGCTCTGGAGCCTTTGCTACATCCATCCTGATTCATCCGTCTTTCCCTTCATCACATTTACCATTTGCGCACATGCTACCTCTATTATTGTGATTTTTGAGAATAATATTATTGAGTTCATTATCGATCGAGAGCGTATTCACAAATATATTTTTTTCGATGATGTATGTCTCTACTTTTTTGATATATCCTGTGACGATGAGAAGACCAACTACCAAAATAATGACTCAAAGTACACGTCGAAAGAGTCCACGAGGATTACTAAAAAAAGCAAACCGACCGATAATATTTCGTCCAAAGTGTACTATCAAAAGAAGCACCATTCCAAGACCTACAAAATAAGCGAAAAGTCCTACAAGCCCCGTCGTGAGACTGGCTGGGAGTATCGTCGCAAGAAGAACCGTATACGTAGGATTGCAGCTCGAAAATACTGGACCCAGTGCAGCGCCGAGAGCAATAGGTCACCAGATGCCTTCTCTGTGGTTCGCATTCTCGAGAGAATTTTGCGAGAATTTTTCGATACCTGTGACATCCATCAACCAGGCCCACACACCTGGAAAAATAAGGGTTATAGAAAAGAGAATCAGGAGTCATCCTGCGACATAATCCCACACAATTGGATCAACATCAATCAATACAGTAGAAGCTTTGAGAAGTAGAGTAAAGAGAAGTAGCGACAGAATGAGTGACGCGATGATGACATAGGGGCGTTTTTTGCTCTGTCCTGCGAGACTTCCTCCGAGAATAACGGGAAGAAGTGGGAGCACGCATGGAGCAAGGACCGTGAGAATGCCTGAAAAAAATGAAATGAGAATAATTGTAAACATACGGGCTGAGGTATTAAGTAGTAAGACTCGTTATTATAAAATCCTTCATTTTGTACTTTGTATTTTGTCTTCTGTATTTTCTAGCACCTCCCAAGACTCAATATCTCATGATATGACCTGAAAAATAGGATGTGTGGTGAGAGTTTTTTTATTTTTCAACTTTGTGTGTCTCTCTGGATCCCGAGTTTCCAGTTTTCCCAGTAGATGTTTTGTCTCATAGGTAATTTGCCCTTCCGTGACTGTGATACTTTCTTCTGTGAAATCCCATTGGATTTTGTCGCGACCAAAGGCATATCCCCGTCTCTCCGCTTCATGATAGACTTCTGCGAGATAGGCATTGATAGCGTTCACCGGATTTTGGAGGGCTTTGAAACGATTCAGTTGCGGATGATTCTTGTAGCCCTTTGTTTTCCCTTCGAGGACATGCTTCGCGAGAAGCGTCTCACGCCAGAGAGCGACGAGCCCCTTGGTATCGAGGTTTTCAGGATGAAGAGACCAGATGCGCATAATTATTTGATAAGTGATGAGAGAATAGGAAGTAGTTGTTTTACCAGTATATTTTCGTAGTTCAGCGAGTAGTAAATATTGAGCCATTCTCGACGCGTCTCAACCATACGAGTACGCTTCATCATAGCGAGTGCTTGGGAAACAGCTGAGGGCGTACAGTTTGTCACCTGAGCTATATCCCCAGATGAGAGTTCGCCTGCCTCCATCAATGCCAATACCATCTCAAGACGGCATTCATTGCCGAGAATATCAAACACTTCTGCCCCTCCACGCAGTTC
>CAZLKD010000073.1:0-4908 GCA_964560015.1 uncultured Candidatus Peribacteria bacterium | reverse complement strand
GTCCATTCTTCCCAGATAGTATCAGGGTTTTTCATCATCTCATGGAGTTCATCTGGTGTATAAAAACCTTCATTCACGACTTCTTCACTTCCTGTTGCGGTGAGAGAATCGGTCGTGATGACATAGAGGACTCCGATATGGACCTTACTGACTTCATCCTTTTCGCTATTGATGTAGCCGATTGGATCGACTGAGAGGATTCTTCCGTGCAGTGTGATTTCTTCTTCGAGCTCACGAATGAGGGAATCAGCGAGGATATCACCTGTTTCATCTTCTTTTTCGATATGACCACCTATTCCACATGCCCATTTACCAGCGAGACGTGTCTCGTGCGCTTCTGTGCGCTTATCTCCACGCTGATAGGCAAATATTTTTCCTTCAGTATTGCGGATAACTGCATACGAAATAGGCTGCTTCAGAGTAAAATCTGTCTCAGCATCACCTCGGCGAGTGTAGCTATAGTTTTCGAGTATCACTTTGCGCAGGTCATTCTCTGCATGAGGAATAAAACCCTCTGGATGTTCTCCAGTAGGGAAGAGTACTGCATTTGGCACAGTCACGATCATGATGTCGAATTTGTTCATGGAGAGAGTATATTTTTTCTCGTGGGAAGTCTAGTTTTTTGATTTATAGAGATATAATTAAGATATGTTTAATAATTGTTCATTAGTAGAGCTCTTAGGAGAAGAACATGAAAAAGAGTTTGATGAAAATCCTCCCACTGCCTATGCATTGAGAAGAAGAGGTATCACGTTGCAAGAATTTTATGAAGAACTCAGGCATCATTTTCAGTTTAATGCTTGTTGAGCGGCCCATCATTTCCCCTGGACACGAGACCAAAATCCTGCTCATTGTCCCCTGATGAGAACAAATCCTGGCTGTACTCATGCAGATACAACAGTTTCGGTTGAATTTCATTGGGTATTATGAGTAGTTAAAACTCTCAATGATCGTCTTGGACATGCAATAATTTCCCCGAAAGATTTGAAAGAAATATCGGATTTCTTTTTTTATCAATTTGCTCTTCATCCCGGTTCTCCACGTCTCGGTATTTATCTTGCAGAATTTGAAGCATTTGGAAAAGACGAAAAAAAACCACATGTCTTTAGCCGTGAATTAGCGGCAGAAGTTGAACGGGTAAGGTGATTTCAGACGACGAAAAGTGAATTCTTTTTTATTCTTTGCAATTTTTTGGCTGACCGAGTCCAGGAGATTTTATTAATTCCGAATTCACTTGCTCATTTTACAGCTTCTCATGAATGACAAGTGCTACCAGAAGATGGTGCTACCTGAAGAGATGAATTTGGAGTTCAAAAAATTCCCCAAGTACTCCAGGGTACAAATATAGCCTCTGTGGTTGCCAAAATGGCGCTAGACTAAAATGATTCTTTATATTACCTCTGACTTTCCAGTATCCAATTCCTGCTCAATAGGAAACCCCTGTTTCTGAAGCATTTTTCTGAGATATTTTCCCTGGAGGCGTCCGATACAGAAGTGCATATGATAGTGTTCGATGCTCCGTGTATCTCTATCGCCATCATTGGCTGTTTCACGGGTAAAAGAAAAATATCATTGGTCACCATAAAAATCAGCTATCCACGCGTGGATATGCTCCATCTCTGCCCATACCTCTGGACTAAACTCGCTTGCGTGAACATGGTGCTCGTAGGGAACAGCCATGATATGGTCTTTTGTTCCAGTGTAGGGGAATTTATTTTGAATAATAAACCAGTGTTTTCCTCGCCAGAGAATCATTCATTCTTGAGCTTCGAGGTCACAGAACGGACAACCGACTCTTCCTATCATTTTTTTATCTCAGAGGATTTTTTTATATTCGTCGCGAGTGCCTATTTGAGTCATAACTTGGATTATATTTCTTCCTTTTCAAAAACAAGAAATAATTTACACGATAGCAACTCTCGCTATAATACACACATGACTCAAATATCTATCACACATATGCCAGAAAAACTGGCGAAGTCACTCCCACGACAAATAGATGCACGAAACTATGATATTTATATTGTGCCAAAAAATTCAGAACAGTTTGATTGTACTCGACTCGATAAGGCAGTTCGCAGCGATGAGAGGTTATCTGCCTATACTGATGTAGATGTTCTTATCTCGGACATGTCCAAATAACATGCAACTGATTCCACTTCGGACATTTCAAAAGTCATTCCAGAAATTACCGAGCCCGCTGAAGAAAAAAGTAGGAGAGAGGCTCAAAATATTTACAAAAGACCCGTTTCATCCTCTCCTCTATAATCATGCATTGAAATGATCAAAAGAGTGACTTCGAACCATCAATATTACAGGTGACCATCGTCTGGTATTTCATGAGATCTCAGAAGGGAAGTATGAACTCGTAGAATTGGTTGATGTTGGTACACATTCTCAGCTCTACGGATAACCAAGTCCCTCTTATTACCTGTGTGTATATCACTCTTCGAGTTTGAACTATTATTTTCTTGCAAAAGCGTGGCAACCTTGGCTACCTATCAGACAGGTGGTCGGGTATGCAAATCCAGGCCAGTGAGTTTCCTTTCTTTTACTTTTTGTGCAAAAAGTAACAAAAGCATTTAGGGGAGCCAAAACTCGCTATAGACCAAGTTCATCAAATATCTGTTTTTCATCCCGCTCAAACAGTTGCTCCCCTAAAAACCTATATCTGTTTAGCCCCTATATTCCCAAAAGTCTCTTCAAATCTATCTCTTCGAGATTTTCGATTTTCTCGACAAAGACATCATCATGGCTCACCATAATCATGCCACCTTCGTAGTCATTCAGTGCTTCAGCGATAACAGGGAGATGTCGGAAATTGATATGATTTGTTGGTTCATCGAGGATGAGGAGGTGGGGTTTCTGGAGGACAAATCGTGCATAGCAGAGGAGCCCCTTTTGACCTTCTGAGAGTGCGTACACGGGGTTCTTCAAGAGATCACCGATGAGGAGAAACTGGGCAGCCGCTTTGTACACATCCTGGTCAGTACATTCGCTGGTAGCTGAATGGAGAGAGTCCCAGACGGTCATATTCATGTCGAGCGCATCGAAGTCCTGGCTGTAGTAGCCGATAGAGACTTCTGGAGCTATCACTGCATCTGCATCTTCACCACTTGTGAGTCTCTTCAGGAGCGTCGATTTACCTATTCCATTTGGTCACTTCAGGATATATCTCTGACGCTTCTTCACTGTGAGAGAAAAAGGCACATGGACGACATCGTGTGTGAGGGGGCTCATGAGACTGAGACTGTTGATCTGGACGATAGGTCCGATGAGATTCGGAAAATCTATCGTGAAGGCGGGAATAGTTTTATCGTCTTTTCGTACTGCCACTTTATTTTCCTCGGCTTCAGCGACATCATCACGCATCTTGCTCGCGAGTTTACGCATTTTACCTCATTTATTTGAGAAGAAGTTTATCTTATCTTTTGAATCCTGGATTTCCTTTTCCATTCGGGCATTTTGCTGGCGTTCTCGCTCTATCTGAGCCGTTATTTGTTCGACGACATCATAGTAATTTCCCCAGTATTGCTCCACATTTTGTCGCTGGACGTTGAGGTAGAGGACTCCGTCAGTAAACATGTTGAGAAAGTCGGCATCATGCGAGATGACGACGACAGTCTTTTCATACGCGAGAATAAAGCTGATGAGATGGCTGATTCCCGCCGTATCGAGATTGTTCGTTGGTTCGTCGAGGAGGAGGATATCTGGTTCCTGGATGAGACCATGGGCGAGGAGGAGGCGAGCCTGTTGTCCACCGGAGAATTCCTTGAGAGTTTTTGTCAGTGGTGCGACGAGATTCACTTCATCGAGGACATCTGCGATTTTTCGTTCAAGTTTATTATCTGGATTTTTAAAGGCTGTTGCGAAATATTCTTTGACCGTGAGATGCATCTGATCGCGAGGGATGACCTGGCGCGAAATAGCGACCGTTTTTCCTGGAACGAGATTCATCTTGCCTGATTGGAGTTTGAGCTCTCCCATGATGATTTTGAACATCGTGGATTTCCCTGCACCGTTTTGACCCATGATAGTGATCTTGGTATTTTCACGGATAGAGAAATTTGCTTCATTGAGAATTACACGTTTGCCATCATTGAAGGCAAAACAGGCTTTATCGAAACTGAGGATGACAGGAGAGGCGTAGGACATGCGGAGAGTATAGGAAAAATATAAAATATTCAATGTACATTGTTTCCGTCATCCTCGGGCAAGTTTTTTCATTGTGAAACAGGGAAAAACGCGACCCGGGGATCCAGGTGGATAAATAATTCCTTATGTACTTTTGTTTCCAAAAGTACCAAAAGAATTTAGGGGAACTCAAACTCGCTATAGACCAGGTCCATCTACACATCTGTTTTCATCCCGCTCAGACAGTGATTCCCCTAAAAACCTGTTTCTAATTATTCGTCTTTTATTGGGACAATTTTCTCACGCTCTCAATAATCCCATTCACATCAAATCCGCACTCAGCGTAGAGCTCAGCAGGGGTTCCGTGATGGAGATATTTGTCAGGGATACCGAGACGAATAACCTTCGCAGAATACTTATTATCCGCCATAAATTCGAGCACAGCTGAACCCATACCACCCATGATACAGCCATCCTCGATAGTGATAATTTTGTTGAACTTTTGGAAAACAGTATGGAGGAGTTTCTCATCAAGAGGCTTCACAAAACGCAAATCGTAGTGAGCCGGTTTGATGTTTTCTTTTTCTAATTCAGAGAGAGCTTTTTGGACAAAATTACCAGGATGACCAATAGAGAGAATCGCGACCTCTTCGCCTGCTGTGATACATCGACCTGTTCCGACTTCGATGAGCTCGAGCGGTGTTCTCCAATCCACCATCACGCCATTGCCTCGGGGATATCGAATAGAAAATGGCCCCATATTATCTTGCTGGG
>CAZLKD010000072.1:0-4914 GCA_964560015.1 uncultured Candidatus Peribacteria bacterium | reverse complement strand
TACACATCGATAAAATTGTAGTACTTTTCCTCCTCATGACAATCAAAAAAAAGAGTCTTCCGGAGAGTCCTCAGCCTTCATATGAAAATGATGACTACTATGCGGTGGAGAAAAAGAGAATTGCCGAAGAAACTCAAAAAGCCCACAGAATACATGAACTCGACGTTCAGTCTCACCTCACTGCCATGATACCGTACTATGATGATGCTGAAATAGAGGAGAGGCGTCTTTTATTGCTCGTTAATAACCTCCTGATCCATAGATTTGCCGAAGTAGGCATGATGTATTGGTGAATATTTCGTCATAATCCAGTTGAAATCCGTGAATATGCTGATCTCTTTGCGCCAGAATTGACAGACGGTGACCTGCAGAGCGTCATTCGCTTCTTAGAGGTCAAGAAAGAAGAGTCAGAAAATATGGTGGAGATGGGATTTGACGAGGATGGCGAGGAAGATGATTTAGGATCTCCAAAAGAAGAGAAAGAAATGCCTGATGAGGATGAGACCGAAGAAGAGGAATAAAAAATTTGCTCCCAGCACAACTTTTCATACAATCCCTGCACATGGCGAGTTACCCAAGTGGCTGAAGGGGCGGGATTGCTAATCCTGTAGGGTGGCGAAAGTTGCCGCGAGGGTTCGAATCCCTCACTCGCCGCCAGTTTCGCTTTTAGCGAAACAGTGCATAGATTAAGTGCACAGTGCATAGATTGGATTTTTTCATCAAATTTATTCCATTGTGTTTTCTTTTTCTGTTTCCTGTTACTTGAATCCGCCTTTGGCGGATGAACGGACCCATAGCTCAGGGGTTAGAGCAGTTGACTCATAATCAATTGGTCCCTGGTTCGATCCCAGGTGGGTCCACCATTAAATCTTCAAGAAATTGGAGATTTTTTTTATTTTTGGAGTACTTACCCAGCTGGATAGTGGAACTTTTTCAAAAGTACTGGAACAAAACTTTACTATTCAGAAATTTTCATAAAATCATTAATAGCGTAAAACGATGATTTATTTTTTTAATTCTATTCTATGACTGATTTTAAACCAGGAGACATAGTCGTACATAAAGTTATACCAGGAGAATTCGTAGTTATTTCACGGGAAACTGAGAAATATCAAATACGTTCATCAAAAGATGAGTATAAATATGCATACGGCTTTGAACTTTCTTATCCGCAGCCTTTGAGCGTCTCAGAGTATTAGGCTTCTCCAATTCTAAAATAAACAGCGTTTACTACAGGGGAAAAATTTACGTTATCCAATAGCGCTGACAGCGTCACTTATTTGATGTTTAATGAAAGTGTGGGCGGGGATAAATTTTAAATAAGGCGGTTGTCACTGAATTAAGCTCCTGTTAAAAAATTCGTAGTCCATATTGAATGAAACTAATCTAATATCTTTTTTGTGTGCTAAATATGCATTTATGCACAAATCAAAAGATATAATCTCATCTGGCCTTAATTGCCTATCTAGGTGTTTCGATTTTACTTCGTTTGCTTTAATAAACAACATCTTTATCGGCCACCTTCTATAAGGAAACCATACATTATGGTAATAATGAACATAATCTTTTAGAGTTGTGCATCTTCATTTTCTCTTTGCATCATGGCTATTATGTTCAGTATCACGAAGAAAATTAGTCCAGAAACCACGATATTTAAACCAGGTCGCAAAAAAGAGACCAGATCCCATACGGGCTTTCGTTATTGTAGAAGTATGTAATTCATATTTGCCAGTGTCAAAAAACACCATCGCAACTTCTGACATTTTTACAAAATCACTTCTCCTCGTAGCGTAAACAATTATGGATTCATCAATGAAAATTTTTGGTCTACTTTGTTTCTCTGTTCATTGATTCTTCATAATCTTTTTCAGAAAAATATCTCGCGACTCATTTTAATTTTATTTCATCACTAATAGCTTTATAGCTCTTATACTCTTGCAATGCTATTTTTATAACTTTTATCATAAAATTGATTTATTCTTTTCGGTCTAGATTCTATTTGGTCTATTATTTTTTGCAATATTAAGTGGATTTTTCACATAACCGTCCTTATGCGGTGGTATTCCCAGACGTCTCCATATAATTAGCTCCATGAAACACTTCCTCCTCAAGTCAGAACCAGATTGTTTCAGTATCGATGATCTCAAGCGCGTTGGGCAAGAATCCTGGACTGGTGTGCGCAATTTCCAGGCTCGAAATACGCTTCGCGATAGTATGAGCGTTGGTGATGTGTGCTTCTTTTATCACAGTAGTTGTGATGAACCAGGCATAGTTGGTTTGATGCGAGTCGCCAGTGAGGCACTTCCTGACATGACGGCGCTTGATGTAGGTAATGAGCACTACGACCCAAAATCAACTCTCGAAAAACCTATCTGGACGACGAGGATGATGCAATTTGTCGAAAAATTTGAAAAACCGCTCACTCTCAGTGCGATCAAAAGTGATCCAGAACTCAAAAATATGATAGTAGCACAGAGAGGTTCGAGACTCTCTATCCAGCCAGTTTCAGATGTACACTTTAGTCTTGTATCAAAAAAAATTCGAGAAGCTCAGTAGAATCAAGCTCGCTACTCCTAAAATCACTTGATTTGTACGTAAAATACATATTTTAAAGTGATGAATTTGGAAAGTCTATTATCCGTGGTATCAGGTCATTCATTTGCAGATTTTTCTCATGTAGCTCCTGTGCTTGAGAGATCAGGGTTTTCTCTCGAACCAATACAGACAGGTAAAGATCCAGCGGCACCACATGGAGAAGTTTTCCGAGTTACTTGAGAGAGCGTTGTGGGGATTTTGAAGCTTTCAGGCGCTAACAGCGCGAGGAGGCTAAAAGAAGATCTCGCACTGTCTCATGAACATGAGATTACTGTTCCTGAGACGCATATTTTCCCTGTATGAGAACGCGGCTCCCTCATTGTGCAACCTTTTGTTCGAGGGAAGGCTTTTGAGTCGATGAGCGATGAAGAGTATCATTTTGTCCTCGAGACACTTCCTCAGCTTCGTCGTGAAATACTTCGATTGATGGATGTTTTTCATCAAAGCTTTCCCACTGATGAGAGAGCGATGAGTCGATATCCAGATCTTTCTGGAAATAGGGCAGCTGGGTATGTCATGAGACAATGGATGAATCTCTTTGTCACTCCAGGCGAGTGAAACGGATTTTCCGGAGAAAAACTAATTTCTGCTCTCGAAAGGATGTCTCCGAAAACGTGTCTCGTCGATACTGGTTGGGCCATTCACGAGACGACGCAGCAGAGATTTTTACGAGAAGGTGTGATGACCCACGAGTATTTCTGAGGTTATTCGACACAAATAGCACATGATAGATGAATACTCATGCAGATTGCACAGGGGAATACCTATCTCGGTCGTACTTTCATACCAAATGGAGGAGAACGATGATACCTCACGCCAACACACATTGCGACACTCGCCATACCACGTCAACATGCTGAACATATGGTGACTGATACAGAGGGGCATGTGCATATTTTTCGTCCTCATGTCAGAGAAAAACCCCCGGTAGACGATCGGGGGTTACATTATGTTGGAATTATCGGAAAACACGGATGACGTGCGGAAAAAATCCCTCCCCAGTATTCTCACCAAGTACCTGCAGAAATAGTAGAGAGAAGAGTCGTATCTCTCAACGAGGTGAGTGATGTATTTGCAAATGTACACCCAGGCTCTGATCTGACTCTCGAATGATTTATGGAAGAACAATATTGATGCGCACCAACACATACGACTCACACCGTACTTCGGCTCTTACCGGAGAAGATTAATTCAATCGTTGCGTAGATTATTTCTTCACAAAAAGAATATCTGGCTTTGTAATCGCGCTGAGGTCTATCGAAATAGGATCATCGAGCTTGACGCCTTCTTTGATTCCCATAGCTTTCATGACTCTGCTTGTTGCCTCAGGAATAAAAGGGGAGAGAAGGAGGGTAGCGTAGTAGACGTAGACGATTCCTTCAACGAGGAGTTTTCCTTTTTCTTCGCCTGATTTCTTCCATGGCTCAGTGGTGTTGAGCATAACATTAGCTTCAGTTAAAAGTGTTACTATTTGAGCGAAAGCGAATTGTGAGTTGTATTCTCTCATGCAAGTTGCATACATTTGGAGATTACTTTCTGTTGTTTTCGTTGCTTCTGGAAGTACGGGGATGGCTTCGCCTTTATCTCGGTGAGCAATCCAGAGTGAGAGGACTCGATTCACAAGGTTTCCATAGTTATTCGCTAGGACATCATTGTGGATAGATTTAATTCGATCATCGCTGAAATTCAGATCTTGTCCGACACCGACTTCACTGGTCATGTAGAGACGGACGGTATCAGAACCATATTCTGCTATCATCGCATGTGGGTCGATGACATTACCGACTGATTTACTCATTTTTGCCCCATCTTTATCGTTTACAAATCCGTGGACGAGGATATTTTTTGGGAGATTGATTTCTGCTGAGAGGAGCATGCCTATCCAAGTAAGACAGTGGAAGCGTGCTATATCTTTTCCGATGATATGTAAATCGCAAGACCAATTTTTAAACAAAAGATCATAGTCAAAGTGCATAGTGCATACATCGGAATTATTTTTTCATTCCTTTGTTTTTTCTGTTTCTATGCACTGTTTCTGGAGCTCGTCGTAGACGGGCGACCCAGAGATATAGTTTGTGAGAGCATCACACCAGACATACATGACGTGTTCTGGATCATTTGGTACGGGGATACCCCAAGTGAGTTGTTTCTTGGTACGAGAGAAGCTGACATCCTCGAGACCATCACCAATCATTGCAATCATCTCATTTTGTCGGAATTCTGGCGTGATTTTTACTTCACCACTCATGAGTTTTTCTTTGATTGTATCGCTGTATTTGCTGAGACGGAAAAAATAATTCTCATCTTCGGTCCAGCGTG
>CAZLKD010000071.1:0-5052 GCA_964560015.1 uncultured Candidatus Peribacteria bacterium | reverse complement strand
TGGTAAATCTGGTATGATCCATATCAGCAAGCTCTCTGATAAGCGTATCGCTCGCGTCGAAGACGTCGTGAATACTGGAGATAAAGTCCACGTAAAAGTCATCCAAGTTGATAATGAAAAGGGACGAATCGGATTGCAGAAGATTTAATCATTCACTTTTACATGATTGATATCCACTCAATTGATGCTTCCGTTTTACGCGAAGAAGATGTGTGTAAGATTCAACGCGGATTTGCTAGCAGACTTGGGCTGCTTGATGATGTCGATGAATGAAAAATAAAACCTCGTTTATGAGTCCTCACGCTCGTATACGATACCACTGGCGATAAACAAGCATTTTTTGTGAGAGAATGCGATGTGATAAAACAAAATTGTTCTTGCATTACTTGTACGCGGGTGCAAGAATTATTGAGACAACCAAGTCAGCCATTAACGTTTGACGGTATTTGGTCACCAAAAACAAGTCTGCAGCCTTTTGATGAATCAGGTGATAGAAGGGTCTTCCTTGCGCATGTTGCCACGAGCCTAAGAGATCACATAAGTACTGACCCCGAGCCAGATAAAAGGCCTAAAATAAATGAATTGCTTATTTCAATTGCTCCTTGAATCGAACTAGATCTTATAACGTGAAAAGAAATAAGAAATGTGACACCTCTGAAAAAGTACTGATTATTACACTAATACGCATGATATCTTCACTTCAAAGTATCCCCTGAATCTGAAAAACCATTGCCAAAGATTTGGTCGAACTGGGAATTACTAAGGTAGAGGATTTACGAGGACGAGATCCTGAGGCGCTGTATGATTTGCATAATAAGTTCCGTGGAAGTGTTCAAGACCCATGTATGCTCTATACTTTTCGCTGTGCGGTGTATTTCGCCGATACTCCTCCCGAGAAACGCGACCCAGAACTCCTCAAATGGTGGAATTGGAAGGACAGGAAGTACAAATAACTCCAGTTCCCGTCATTCCAGAATCGCGAGATGCGCAAGGCGGCATGAGCGATGTCTGGAATCCAGGAGAATTACTACGCGAAGCGTTCATTCGTCACCTTCGGGCTTGACCCGGAGGTCCAGTCTGTATTATGATTATTGACTGGATCCCCGTGTCTTCGCTACGCTTCGCACGAGGATGACGGAAGAAGAGGTAGTAATGACAAACAAAAAACCTTCCGCCAAGGCGGAAGGTTTTTTTAAAAGGAAAAATTAGTCTTTTCTCACTCCGAGAAACGACTGAATGATGGCGAGGACAAGAGCAAAGACTGCTGCAGCCCAGAAACCATTGGTATTAAATCAATTGATAAAATTATCCACGAGGAGTACCATCAGGACATTGATGATGAGGGAAACAAGGCCAAGGGTGAGCCAATTGAGCGGCGCAGTAATCATCTTGAGAAGAAAGCCAATCGTCGCATTCACGAGACCGAGTACAAGGGCAACTATGAGCGCTGTTGTGAGACTGTCTATTTGTACACCAGGGACAATGTACCCCGCTGCGAAGACCGCAATGGTCGATAAAATAAGAGAAATAATGAAATTCATAAAAAAGGATTAAAAAGATAAGACAAAACAGTATAGCACGGAAAGCATTTTATACTAAAAGAAACCTTGCATTGGGTTTTTTCCAGATACAATCCCTCTATGTCTGAGCTCACGAAACTCTATCAAGACGCCATAAAATCAGTGAAAAATGCTTCACTCTTTTTACGCGTACAAAAAATAGATCCAAAACAATATATCGTGGCGACACACGGGCCTGCTCTGACGAAGGCACTCATTGAAAAACCAGAACTCCTCAATTATATCGGTATTTATCGATTGAACTGTTCTCATCTCGGAAAAGAATCAGACCTTACTTCCCTTGCAGAATATCTGAGAACGATTCACAAGCACATCCCTATTCTCATCGATCTCCAAGGGCCAAAACCTCGTATCCATGAAATGAGTGAAGAAATCGGCGATAAGATGATTATGCGTCTCGGCGATACTTTTCAGGTCACCTATGCTCCATCAAATTCAGCTGAACGATTCTGTACCTACAATCACCTCAAGGTCTGCTTTCCCGAGATTGTCGAAGTGATGCAGATATGAGATAGTGTCATATTCGATGATGGGAAGATGACAGCCACTGTACGAGGAAAAATACAAGGTAAAGCAACGCTCGAATGCACCGAGATACAGAACTGAGACGCAAAATACATACTCAAAGGACGCAAAGGAATCTGTGTGAGAAATAGACCTCTTGGTGTCGATTGTATGACTCAACACGACCATAAGAGCGTACAGTTTGCACGTGACGTACTGGGTTTCGAATTTGTCGATAATCTCATGGTGTCTTATTTTAGCACAGAGGCTGATGTCGAGCATTTCATCGACGTCATGCGAAATACATATCACTACACAGGAAATCTCGGAGGAAAATTTGAAACACCCTATGCAGTCTACAGCGCAGAGCAGATCCTCAACAAAAAAACACTCACGCTCGCTATGCTCGGCCGAGGTGATCTCCGTGTCGAGATGGACCCACGAGCAGTCGCCAATATGCACGATATTCAGACACATTTTTTCGCAGTATGCGAGAAATATGAAGTAGAATCCATCTGTGCTACAGGATTTCTCGAGAGCATGCTCACGGCTGAAGGCAAAGTAACTCCAGAAGAAGTGCACGACATGCAAGAATCCGTCCTCACAGGCCCAGATCATCTGATGCTCTCAGGCGAGTCTACCTATGGCGCCCAAGCGGCTGGTTGTATAGAACTCGAAACAAAGACTCAGAGAGAAATGCAGGAAAAACTACAGCTCGGGAAAATGCACCGAAAAACTCTTCCAAAAGAGTCTCTGGGGGAACTTTTATATATAGCTAATACGTAACGCTTATAGACGTAGGCCCCTTAAAAGTAGCTGTTTGTGGCAAAACATCTCGCTCAAGAAGGGAGTTGTGTCTCAGGAGAGTGCAAAGTCAACGATCATCTGCATGTACTGGAAGAGTATATTCCCTTTCTTTGTAACGATTCGCCTCAAATAAGGCACTGAGAGCTATATTAGAGATGCCTATTGGAGTTGTTTTATCCAGAGCGATGTCTCGCAGGTAAGCTATGCAATCAGCATCAAAGAAGTGAACACAACCAAAAAATGCTACCATAAGCTTTGTAAGTGTACCAGATTTTGGATTGTTGAAAACCTCAGAAAAACGATACCAATGAGGATTTTTCATTTCAGATCATAGCTTTTCTCTTACCTCAAAAGGAGAAGAGAATCGAGCTCACCAACAATGTATGCGTAGTATTCTTTCCGGATCAACATCACTCGAAGCCGAAAAAACTCAAAGAAAATTTTTCTTTGAAAAAAGTCTACGGAGCATCTCAAGAGTAGTGCCAAATTCAAACTCCTCTATAAATTCACGTTTACCAGCTTTTTCGAGTTTTTCACCTAGATCAGGTTTTCCTCAAAAAGGTTGTATCAGGATATCATTCACCCTCTCTCAACAAGATTTTTGTCCAAGCAACACACGAGGACCATCTGTTCATAGAAAAACAGGTAATGCCTGAGCAACGAGTATATCTTTCTGACCATCCATAATTATATGTATAATAATTTAATATTTATTTTGTCAAACACTTCCCCCTGAAAACACGAAAAAATCGCTATAATCACACGAAATCAGATGAAAAATCCATCATTATTCATTTTTCATTATTTATTTTTAATTTGTAGGAAATTATATGAGCATATTTAGCCGCCTCTTTGGTGACCCAACCGTCGCAATTCTCCATGGGTATCAAAAAGACCTCATCAAAATCAAGAAAATCGAGGAGGAATACAAAAAAACGATTGAAAGCCTCGATGCCGTCAAGATAAAGACTGAGGAATTCAGAGGACGTTTTGAGCCAATCAAATTAGTTTTTATCACAGAAAAAGACCGTATCGATAATGATGAAAATCTCGATCTCATGGGCAAAAATGAGGCTCATGAAAAAAATAAAAAACGCTATATCGAGTCTCGCGAAGCTCTGGTGCAGAGCCTCAAATTTGAAGCCCTCGCACTCCATCGTCGTGCCAGCGAACTCATCTATGGACAAGAATTTACTCTTCCCGATGGTTCAAAGAAAATATGGAATATGATACCGTTTGACGTGCAACTCGTCGGTGCCCTGACGCTCAATGGAGGTAATATCCCCGAGATGCGTACTGGTGAAGGTAAAACACTCGTCGCGACACTCGCAGCCTATATCAATGCTCTCTCAGGCGATCCGGTCCATGTGGTGACAGTGAATGAATATCTCTCTCGTCGTGATGCCGGTGAAATGGGCATCATCTACAGCACTCTCGGTATGACCACAGGCGTCGTCCTCAATAATCAATCACGCGAAGAAAAAAAGCGTAATTACAACTGTGATATCGTGTACGTCACAAACACAGAACTCGGTTTCGACTATCTCCGTGATAACATGGCACAATCCCTCGCTGATCAGGTCATGTCTCGTCGAGCCTTTGCTATCGTCGATGAAGTAGATTCAATTCTCATCGATGAAGCGCGTACTCCCCTCATTATCTCTGCACCTGACAATGAACCAACTTCGAAGTATTTGAAATTTGCCCAGATGGCAAATAAGCTGTCTCATCCAGAGCATTATACAATCGACGAAAAAACCAAAACAGTTGCTCTCACAGAAAACGGTATAGAAAAAGTAGAACAAAATATCGGGGTGACAAATATCTTTGTCTCAGATCATTATAACGATCTCCACCACATCGAAAATGCTCTCCGAGCAAAAGCGTCATACATCCGCGATATTGATTATCTCGTCCGTGGCGATGATATCCTGATTATTGATGAGCATACTGGTCGTGCCATGGAAGGACGTCGTTTTAGCAATGGTCTCCATCAGGCTCTCGAAGCAAAAGAAAATGTCACTATCCAGCGTGAGAGTAAGACGCTTGCAAATATCACCTACCAAAACTTTTTCCGTCTCTATGAGAAGCTCTCGGGTATGACTGGTACAGCAAAAACAGAAGAAGAAGAATTCCAGAAAATTTATGGTCTCGATGTCGT
>CAZLKD010000070.1:0-5061 GCA_964560015.1 uncultured Candidatus Peribacteria bacterium | reverse complement strand
TATTGTATTTTTACCCCTTCTTTGAGCATTATCTCATGAATACTATGTGCCGCGAGACACCCCTCTGCCGCCGACATAATAGTCTGACGGAACTTCGCAGATCCTGTGGTGACATCACCCGCAGCATAGATACGGTCATGAGTACTTTTTTGGTGTTCATCAATCTTGATACACCCCTCCTCATCAGTCTCAACTCCGAGATGATTGATGAGTTCTGTACTCGGTACTGAACCTACAGCGATGAATATACCTTGTGTTGGAATGATTTTTCCATCTTTAGTTGTGACTGATTCAATAGAAAATTGACCATTGATTTCAGCCACTTCAGTATTGTAGATGACTTCCATATTTGGCTCTTCTGAAACTTTTTTAACCCAGATTTCTTCTGCCCTTGCCTTTTCTTTTCGGACAAGGATTTTCACAGACTTGCAGAGGTGTGCCAAATAGAGAGATTCTGTAAACGATGAATCCCCTCCCCCTACCACGATGACGTCTTTTCATCGGAAAAAATTTCCATCACACGTCGCGCAATAGGAAACTCCCGCGCCCAGTAATCGATCTTCACCAGGGACATCGAGGTGACGATATGCATTTCCCGTAGCGTAAATCAGAAAATCACAGGTGTATACTTCTTTGCGCGCTGTTGTTACTTGAAGGATTTTTCCTGGAAGCTCTTCGATTTTGACAACAGTATCATAGGTGATTTCAGAACCAGAAATTTTTGCATGTTCTTCAAATCGTTTCATGATGCTCGCGCCAGACTCACTGAGAGTGCCGGGATAATTCTCTACACAATGTGAAGTACCGAGAGCACCGCCTGGCTGGGCTCAGATGATGAGATTACGGATACCATAACGACTAGCATACATACCAGCTGGGAGACCAGCCGATCAAGTACCAATGATAATGAGAGGATAATGCATGGAGTCGGAAATTATTTAATTGAGTGCTTTTTGTAATCCAGATACATAGAGAACAAAAACGAATTGAGAAAAATAGCCACAAAGGCCTGAATCAAAGTCTGAATAATTCAAAATATAAATAAGTATATTCATTGATACGAGTAAACAGCCAGATAAAATCGTCCAATAGCTACGATAATCATGACAATCATAAAGAGTACGATTACGAGAAAAATATTCCCAAATGTTTTCCACCATCTCCCGCTCACAAGTTTTCGAGAAACAAGAGCGGCAGAGAAATATCGATGATTATCGATAAAAAATGCAGGAATAATAAAAGTAAACAAAGACGTAATAAACCACACAATAACACAAAATAAAGTAAGACACATAAGAGCAAACAGGGACAAGACTGTTATGGCGAGAACCAATCGAACTGAATGAGACCATTCAAGTATAAAAGGGAGGCCCCAGTAAATGATACATCACAATCCAAACATGACACCACCGACAATGAGCATACCGACAAAAATTAACAGATAATATAATGCGGAGCACACGAGTGTACCAATATAGGGGAATATCCTTTTTCAGTCAGCTAAAACTTCTCGAGTAATTATTTTTTTATTTTTAAAGATTCTCACCAAAATAAGCATGCCAAAAAAACTTGCCAAAAAAGAAAACAAAGAAAAACTGAAAAATATTCAGAGAAGTTTTCAAGATTTGAAAATGAGGTTTACATCGTCAGGAGAGAATACATTGATTCAGTACGCGTAAAATAAGCCACTTGTGATGATACTCACTCCCCCCATAAGGAGCAACAATAAGAAAAAAGATTTTTTATTATGAAAAACTGCACTCCATGCTTGAGAAAAATATTGAGAGAAATTCGACATAAAAAATAAGTTTAAAAAGTATGTTTTAAGTGTATCTGAAAGGATACGAGTTGCAAGCAAAATCTGAGAGGAGGACAAAACATCTATATTTCATCACTAAACAAATCTGTCAACATATTCTCTCTTTGTGAGTATTATTTTTTTTCTACTCTAGGGGCATGACAAAAAACCTCGTAATAGTAGAGTCTCCTGCAAAAGCAAAGACCATCGAAAAGTATCTCGGAGCTGATTACACAGTGAAGGCGTCAGTTGGACATATACGAGATTTGGAAAAAAAGAAAATGGGTATCGATATCAAAAATGGTTTTGCTCCTACCTATATAATAGATGAAGATAAAAAAACTATTGTGTCCGGTCTCAAAAAACTCGCCAAAGGCGCTGACACAGTCTACATAGCTACCGATGAAGATCGCGAATGAGAAGCTATCGGATGGCACCTCTGTGAAGCCCTCGGACTTGATCCAAAAACGACAAAACGCGTCACATATACTGAAATCACCAAAAAGGCAATTGAGGCCGCACTGAAGAATCCGAGAACTCTGGATATGGATCTCGTCTACGCTCAACAAGCGAGAAGAATTCTTGATCGAATTGTCGGTTTTGAAGTCTCCCCTATTCTCTGGAGGAAAGTCCCAAGTACTACAACACTCTCAGCCGGTCGCGTACAATCAGTTGCTGTTCGTCTCATCGTCGATCGTGAAAAAGAAATCGAAGCATTTGTACCAACAGAGTCATGGAAAATGCGTGTAAAACTCGAACAAAACGTCATCGCTGAACTCTCAAAGGTAAAAGGCAAAGCACCAAGTATCAAGACTCAAAAAGATGCAGAAACATTTCTCAAACAATTCGGAGAAGGTACTGAGATCAAACCGGGAGAGAAAGAAAAAACACTCGTCGCGTCACTCAAGCAGAAATACGGATTCACGCTCGAAGATGTCGATACCAATGAGACATTTCGTATGCCCGGCGCACCATTTACCACTTCTACACTGCAACAAGAAGCAAGTCGTAAGATGGGTTTTGGTGTGAAAAAAACAATGACTATTGCCCAGCATCTCTACCAGAACGGACACATTTCCTACATGCGAACAGATTCGGTCAATCTCTCTGCCGAAGCAATTACAGCTTGTCAGGACTATATCAATACTTCTTATGGTGCGAATTATAGCATGAAAGAAGGACGAAAATTTGCGACAAAAACTGCCAATGCTCAGGAAGCGCACGAAGCAATCCGTCCAACACATATAGAAAATGATCCATCGACTATAAAGCTCGATGGTGATGATCTCAGACTCTACAAGCTCATCTGGGAAAGAACAGTTGCTTCACAGATGCAAGCAGCAAAAGTACAAACAACGACCTACACATTTGTGCCAAAAGATATCGATCAAAAATGGCAGACAAAATGACAAGTAATTCTCTTCGATGGTTTTCTCAAGCTCTACGAAGAAGGAACTGACGATGAAGAAGAAAAAGAAGGCGAAGTGACGCTTCCTATGATCACAAAATGAACCGAGCTCGACTCGCAATTTTTTACTGGTACACAAACATTTACTCGTGCACCTGGTCGATACACAGAAGCGACTCTCGTCAAAAAGCTCGAATCAGAAGGCATCGGACGACCATCAACCTACGCATCAACTATTTCAACGATTCAAGATCGTGGGTATGTCGAGAAAAAACAAAAATACCTCTTCCCTACTTCCCTTGCTCGTATAGTGAATGAATTTCTCGAAAAGAACTTTGCGCAAATGGTGGACTATAAGTTCACAGCAAATGTCGAAGAAGAGTTTGATAAAGTTTCTCGCGGTGAAGAACAGTGGCAAAAAATGCTGGGTACTTTTTATGACTGATTTCACCCTCAAGTAGAAAGTGCTGGTGGCTCAGAGCGGGTCACAGGTGAACGAATCCTCGGAAAGCATCCAAAAACGGGAGCACAAGTCTTAGTTCGCATGGGACGGTTTGGCCCATGTATCCAAATTGGTGAAACACCTCCAAAATGAAGTGATGAGAAAAAACCAACCTTTGCGAGCATCCCTGCGGGAGTTGATATGGAAACTATCACGCTCGAACAAGCGCTCGAACTCTCGGCTCTCCCACGTATTCTCGGACAAAAAGATGGTCTCGATGTGAAGGCGGCTATTGGAAAATTTGGCCCCTACGTCAATCTCGAGAAAACATACGTATCAATAACTGCTGACGCTCCATATACGGTCTATAATATTACCCTCGAACAAGCACTTGAAATGATCGAAGCGAAAAAATCTGGTACAGCAACAAATGCAATTCATACTTTTGGCGATATCCAAGTCCTCCGAGGAAAATTTGGTCCATACATCAAGCAAGGAAAAGACAACTTCCCTCTTCCAAAAAAATACAAAGATGATCCATCTGCTCTCGATGAAGCTATCTGCAACGAGATTATCATGAAAAAACTCGCTGAAGGTGATACAGGAAAGAAGAAAGTATTTGGGAAGAAGAAATAAAGTATGAAAAAATATATTCCACTTCTCGTCGGAATAGTTTTCGCTGATATTCTCACAAAATACTGGATCAATATTTCTGATCCAGAATTTTCTGTGATAGGAAATATCCTCAGCATCACTCATGTCAAAAATACTGGTGTTGCTTTTGGCACTCCTCTGCCTGGTATTTCATTTGTTATCCCACTCATACTTCTCGGTATCGGAGTTTTTCTCTGGAAGTCATGGAATAAAATCTCTGAAATGGAAAAAACAGGCTACCTCATGATTATCACTGGAGGACTTTTGAACGCACTCGAGCGAACCATTTTTGGTTCTGTAACAGATTTTATCAGCGTGCAATATTTCTCAGTGTTTAACATTGTAGATGTAGCCATTACTGGATGAATTGTGTTACTCTTTTTGGATTTTTTGTGTACGAAAAAGAAGTAGACTTTTCCCGTCATTCCAGAATTTTGAGCGTAACAAAGTGGAGCGAAAAATATGTGGAATCCAGGTGAATTTCTACGCGAAGCGAACATTATAATAATAATTATATTATTTGTCCTGGATTCCGTGTCGCATATTTCCCTGCTACGCAATGAAAATATTTGCACGGAATGACGGAAAAAAATCCCTTGCCTTCAAGAAAGAGAACATATACTTCATACATAAATAAATCCTTCATTTTTAATTATTCATTATTCATTTTTAATTTGTAGAAAATATGACTTCGATACATAGCCTTCTCGGTGCGGAAGCAGAATCTCTTCTCGGTAACTTCACACCAAAAATATCAAA
>CAZLKD010000069.1:0-5112 GCA_964560015.1 uncultured Candidatus Peribacteria bacterium | reverse complement strand
GACAAGGTCAATGTCGAAATCATCGGTCTCGATCCTGAGAAAATCTCTCTCTCTATCAAGCGTCTCAAACAGAATCCTTGGGCTGAACTCGCTGGTGCTTACAAGCTCAACGATATCATCGAAGTACCTGTGCTCAAGATCTCAAAATTTGGTGTCTTTGTAGAGCTCAATGGAGGTATCAATGGTCTCATCCATCTCTCTGAAATCTCTCACACTCCTGTGAAGAATATCGAAGACGTCATCAAAGTTGGTCAGAAAGTGAAGGCAAAAATCATCACTCTCGATATCAATGAACGTCGTATCGGTCTCTCTATGAAGGCTCTCGAAGCTGCTCCAGCTGGTGCTGAGAAATCAATCTCTGGTGGTGAAGCTGCAAAAGTAGATAAATCAAAAGAAGCAGATATCGATGTCGAACTCGATGGTACTGAAAAGAAAGAAAAGAAAGCTGCTCCAAAAAAGACAGCAAAAAAAGCTGATAAGGAATAGTCCTCGTCATTCCAGCTAAGCGTAACGCGAATTGTAATCTCTCGTGTTGCCAAAAATCCCCCATGAAAGTGGGGGATTTTGTATTCCGTGCTTTTAAGATAGAATCTACTGTGAAACTGAGTTATTATCAAAAGAAATTAAAGAACCATGTGTATGAATATCTATATTCTCGGTATATTGTCAGCTTTTTCAGAACCAATATTACACGCATGGTCCAATATTCTTGATAATTATTTTGCAAATAAGGTATTTAGGCGACTCGCGCCACTTATCTTTTTGTCATCCGTGGTATGAGTATTCATGTTACCGGTTATCTGGTTTTTAGATGCGCCCTCTTTTGTATCACTTAAACTTGGGTTAATACTCTTTGTGATTTCTGTTATCGAAGTTCTCTACCTATACCCCTATTACTGGTCGCTTCGTCATACTGACACATCCGTTGTTGCTTCGCTCTTTTCACTCGGGAAAATATTTGTTCCAGTTTTTGCATTTATTCTCGTTAATGAGCGACTTACAGCACTTCAATACAGCGGATTTTTTATTCTGGTTATTGCTAATATTTTGATCACATTTGATTTTCGAAAAATGCGACTCAATAAAGCTTTTGCCCTTATGTTTATGGTTTCATTTGTGTTATCTATTCAGGCTGTACTTCTCAAATATACCTATGAACAAGGAGTAGGATGGGGGAGCAGCATTTTTTGGATGACATTATTTCGTTTTCTGATAACTGTAGTGCTTATATTTCATCCGCAAGACCTAGCAGATATTAAAAATTCCAAAGAAAAACTTAAATCTGCATGGTTTCTTTTGATTATAATGGAACTTCTCAGTTGGTGAGGAACTGTCGGAAGCTCTTATGCACTTTACTTGATTCCTACATCCATCGCGAAAGCAATAGCTAGCACGCAACCTATATTTGTTCTTGCATATGCTCTCATATTTGCTAGGACATGGCCAACTATTTTCCGGGAATATCTCGGAGGGAGGAGTGTGCTCAAAAAAATTATACTCTTTGCTTTGATAATTATTTGAGTAATACTCATTACAATAATATAGTTATATATATATTAATAAAAAGCCCTTCCAGATGGAAGGGCTTTTTATAGGTTTCTATTCTTAGATACCGCTTTCCGCTATGAGAGCATTGATTTTTTTCCGTGTATATATCGCTACATTACCTGTAGCATAGTTGATGTACCAAGGGGCAAGAATTTCAGAGGCATATTTTAATTGAAAACGATTGATAGCTTTTTCGGTAGCAATATCGTATATACCAGTTAAATCCAGTGAATTTCACTCGTGTTTATTTAGAAATTTCTGGAGCGTAGTGACATCTTGTATACTATTTTTGCGTCGACGAGTGATGTCTGCAGAAAATGTATAGACTTCTTTTTTTGGGACGATTACTTCAGCGGGACTGATGACAGCAGGGGCATCTTCTATTGGTTCTGGTGACTCTTTTTGAGTAGCATCAACACTTTTCTCAATACCATTTCCGCTACTGGTTGGTTCCGCTGGTGGGGTTGACTGAGTATCATTTTGGACTTGTGTTTCTTCATGTCCCATAACCCTCCCGCCTCCCCCCGTCTCCTGCTGGGCATACCGTATCAGTCTGGTAGTTGCCCCTGATACATTCCCCGCTAGATCAGTCTGTGTAAATGACGGTGTAAATTCTGTATTCAATGCTCCACCCACAAATGTCATGAGCACTGAGAATGCCCCAGAGCTACAAGTCACTGTCGTAGGATTTGACTGAAGACTCGTACTCGCAATAGAGACTGTTGCTCCTGTCTCACATGTCCCTGTTGCAGTGTATGTCGATGATCTGATGACTTCGTGCATAGAGGGGGTGTTTACTCCGGGAGTATTAGGAGCCGTCGTATCAATTACAATTGCCTTATTCGCAGCCAGATTTGTTGTCGGCACAAAGTTTGTCATTACGTTACCCACCCCATCAGCTATCGTTCCCGATACAGAAGCGACTGTCAGATCAGCAGATGTATCTCCTGCCTGCACGGTATAGTTACACGTTCCAGTAGTAGATGAAGTCACACTAAACGTACATGTCCTATCTGTATCTCCTGTCTCCAGTGTCACTGTCACATTTCCAGTAGACGTCACTGCCTCAGAGAATGTCACATCAATATCTATGACTTCTCCTGCCTTGTAATATCCATTAGCCTTATCTGATGAGATATTGGTGATGGTGGGAGCGGTGGTGTCAGGTGAAGTAATAACTATAGAACTGAGACTTCCCGTATCTATAAGTGTAGATCCACCATCATTTACTGATGTGGCTAAACGGTTGAATCAGTATGTTCATGCAGATCCAGGATTTACTATATTGCTAATGGTGACTACGATATTTGCCCCAGCGGGTGCTGTTTCATTGAGCATAACAATTATTTGTTGAAGCAGTGCTGATGACACATAAACTGATTTTGTGACACCGTTGACTGTAACTGTAATATTTCAAGAGCCCACACTGTTTACGTTAAAACCAATATTATTAAACCATATCCATAATATGTTATCGGTTTGTCACCTGACTTCTGTTTCTAGGGTATAATTAAATGTATATGTTGAAGTAGCACCAGTGAAGTATGAGCTTGCTGAATATGATGTATTTGTGAGTGTCCCTGCAAAAGTATTCAACGGTGAGAGGATTATTCATCCAACAACGAGAAAAAGAGCCTGAGAGAGATAATGCTTAAATGACATAAAAAAAATTATTATATACTCAATGTACTCTACATTTTCCCAATAATCCAATTTTTGGAATACTTTTTCTCCCTTTTCCACAGTATCTCTCTATGTACCCAGCCATCCTTGATGCCAATATCCACCGTGTTTGTGAGTGACTTCGTGTCATCGAGGAGTATTTTCGATTTGTCGTCCATGATGAGCCTCTGACAAATAAACTTACCTGACTTCGTAAAAAAATAAGCCATCATGCCCTTCCTGTTACTGATAGGTCAAGAATAGAAGCGCGTGATGCTGAGAAAGATGTACGAGCCAATGAGGTCATTCAACCCCGTAAAAATACTTATGACCTTCTTCTCGCTAACATAAAGCGTTCACAAGAGGCTCT
The DNA here is from genome assembly GCA_964560015.1 of uncultured Candidatus Peribacteria bacterium. Taxonomy (GTDB): domain Bacteria; phylum Patescibacteriota; class Gracilibacteria; order BD1-5; family JAGOOR01; genus JAGOOR01. The sequence goes on along the minus strand of CAZLKD010000069.1, from coordinate 1,532 downwards.
CCGTGTCCTCGAGGAGTATACGGGTGATGATCATTTCCGAGTATTTCGCTATGAATTGTATGAGCTTGAAAAAGAGTGTTTTCTGGGTATCAGAAAACCGTGGAAACTTCGCGGATTGTATCTGATATCACACGATCTTACCATACTCCGAAAATGACTCGAACTTGGCGCTGATATTATTCAACTTCGTTGCAAGGAAACTCCAAAGAATGAGATTCTTCAAAAAGCCTACGAAGCTAAAAAACTCGCTGAAGAATTTCAGAAACCGTTGATTATCAACGATTTCCTCGATATAGCTCAAATCGTTGATGCAGATGGTATTCATACTGGGCAAGATGATATCAATGTTGCTGATATTCGAAGGCTCTGGAGTCCTGATAAGATCTATGGACGAACGACGCATTCATGGGAGCAGGGGATTGTCGCCCGCCATCAGTGAGCAAGTTATGTGAGTGTCGGGCCTATTTGGGCAACACCGACAAAGCCTGATAGACTAGCAATCGGATGTGAATATCTCTCGCGTGCTTCGAAATTATGAATTCCTTTCGTGGCTATTGGTGGCATCAATCAAGAAAATATTGCTGACATTCTTCCCTGCGAGCCAGATATGATTGGTGTTGTGAGAGACTATGAGAATATAATGAATTTGAAGACTTTATTGGCTAGGTAAGCATATTTATTACTTTGTTTCAAGACGGTTCAAAAATATTTGTAGGTACGCGTATAGTCATATCGGTGTCATCCATGATATTTCTCATAAATATGTGTATTTCAAACTCACCATCCTTATTCTTTTCAATTTTTACTCCTCTTAAGTCTAAGCCATGTTGTAAGAAAACAGATCGATTCTTTTCTAGAGAGGATCTAATGTCATTTTCAGCATCAGCAGGAGAAGTATCCTCCTTTTCTTTTATCATTTGTGCAAATAATTGTCGAACCTCCTTTTGAACATCTCTTTCAAAATTATTTACAATATTCATCAGAGTTTTTAGTGCTTGCAATTGACTCTTAGTAGACAGTAAGTGTTCTTCAGAGGGGTAAAACGGGCTTGTAATTGATATTGAAAGATACTGAAATCATGTATTATTTTTTGATATTGGAGGGAGTATTTGTATGCGAACTGAGTGCGGGTTTATACCTTGTCTCTCTAGGGCTGATGAAATATATAATTGAATATAGTGAAGAGAATGAGTTGCTGTATCTTTATCTAATTCTTCTTGTAGTTTGGTAATTATAGAAGGTATTGCTTCCTGCTGAGTTGTCATGTGTATTTTTTTATCGAGCCGCATAAAAACATCTCAATTGATTCGTGTATCTTTTTTTGGCTCTGAAGTACAAGCTGCAAGTAGTAGTGTGGCAATAGCGCCAAGTTGTTTGAATAGAGGTGAATGTAGTGGAGATACTGATTGTTCCTGAGGTTTATCTGGATGCATAGAAAAGAGGATATTCGATTATCCTATTTATTATTTTTTAGTTGCAAGTTATTCTTTCTTTTTGCGAAAATGCAATGTTATACCAGAAATTTTTCTACA
>CAZLKD010000068.1:0-5261 GCA_964560015.1 uncultured Candidatus Peribacteria bacterium | reverse complement strand
TCTACGAGCGTACGTGCTCTGAATGTCATACAGATATCATCACTACCTATTCACCAGACAGACCAGAGAGAGTGGTGTGTGAGGAGTGTTATAGGAAGTTGGTGTATTAGAAAATCATTATATAATCAGCGCATGATCTCTCTTCTTATTGGAACGCTCGAACTCATCGATGGCAATGACATAACCCTCCTCACTAGCGGAGTGGGCTATACTGTGACAGTACAATGAAAAACTATTGGACTCAAGGGTCTCTGAGAGAGCATGAAGCTCTGGATATATCATCATCAGACAGAAGCAGGATCGCGTCTGATAGGGTTTGATACCATGGAAGATAAAAAGATTTTTAGCAAACTGCTGTCTGTGAATGGTCTCTGACCAAAATGAGCCCTTTCCCTCCTCGAACTTGGGCAAAATGAAGTCATGCAGGCTATCGCAAGTGGAGACTCAAAACGGCTCACAAAAGCAAGTGGCATCGGCCCAAAACTGGCGAGTAAAATCATCGTCGAACTACGAGGATCACTCGATACAGAAACCCTTCAGAGCATTACAGAAATCCACAAAAAACACCCAAAAAACGGGAAAATATACTCTGATATGGATCAGTCTATCATTACGTCTCTCGTCTGAATGTGATACGACAGAAAAACCGTGGAAAACCTCCTCGAACAGATCCCAGAAAACCTCATTGGCGTGGGAGATAGAACAGTTTGGTGCATCCGTAATCTGCATCATAGATAACATGAAGATCGTCCTTTTTACAGCAACTGGTGCCGAGAATCTCGGAGATGAATTGATTACTCTGTGCGAGATACAGTCTTTTCGTGACATCGTGCCAGATATTGAGATAACCCTTTTTTCTCACGACATCCAGAGAACGAAGAGATTTTTACTTTCACAAAAAGTCACCCTAGAAGGTCTCCAATTCCGAGAGTATTTTCCTCATTTCTTCAGAAAACATCCTCTCAAGAATATCAAGCTCTTGTGGGAAACTCTACAAGCTATAAAAAATACAGATCATGTTTATATTGGTGGTGGTGGACTTCTTTACGGGAAAACCGAAGAATGACATTCGCCACTCCGACTCTGGTGGATGCGAGCGATAATGATCAGATTTTTCAAGAAGCCTCTTACCTATCTCTCCCTGGGCGTAAGTGCCTGAGCGGAGGAACTCAAACCGTATGTAGGAATATTTGATACAGCAAACATCACTGTGCGTGATAAAAAAAGCCAGGAAACACTCGAAACGCTTGGACATAAGAGCTCTCTCCTCCCTGACCCTGTTTTGGCCTACGCAGGAAATACAAAGACATCAAAAACTATTGGAATAGCCTTGCGAAAGGGCTTTCTCAGTGATGAAATGCTCATACATGTCATAAAAAAACTCATGTCTCTCGGGTATGAGATTATTCTCCTTCCCCATTCTCTTCATGTGATTGATGAAGCTTCTCACGATGGATATTATCTCCAGGATTTTCTCCTCCCTGGAGTCATGACGACGCAGAGCATAGAACAAACCTTGTCGGCCTATAAGTCATGCCATATTGTTATAGGGATGCGACTCCACAGCATGATTCTCTCCGTAGATCACCATATTCCATTTATCGGCATCAGCTATGGGCAAAAAACATCCTCTCTTCTCTCCGAACTCGATTGGCCATACAGTCTCGATAAAAACACATCTGCTGAAGAGATTCTCCAATCCATATGAGAAATAGAGCAAAATTACTCTGCTCTTTCCGAACAGCTTGAGATTTTTCATACAAAGAAGAAAAATCTCTACCTCAATAGTTTTAAGTCTCTTCTATGAAAATAACCCTCGATACATTACCGAGCATTCTCTTTGAGTTGAAACCGGGAGATCGTATTTTCCTAAAATGACCACTTGGATCAGGAAAAACCACTTTCTCACAAGCTCTGATTCGGCGATTTCTCTCGGATCAAAACATGCATGTTCACTCACCAACCTATACATACTACCATTCGTATCCAAATAATCTCTATCACTTTGATCTCTACCGTATCGAGCATCCCGCAGATATCGTGAGAATAGGAGCGGAGGAGATTTTTGATGACGAGACAAGTATCTGTATTATCGAATGGCCAGAAATACTTGGAAATAGCATAAAACCTACGAAGACCATCACTTTTGCAGAGGCAGAATGAGCAAGAGAGGTGACCATCATAGACTGTCAAGCATGAGAAATTGACAAGTAGGTCTCTCTTCTTAGCATTTACTGTGTTTAATTACCTATTTTATATGAAAAAAATCCACCTCGTAGCCCTCACGGTCATCTGTCTCGCTCTCGCATCTTGTGGCCAGAAATCGACACCATCAGACAACACACCTATCACTCCAGATACGGAAATAAAAAACAAAGAGCAATCAGCGAGAGTCTGTGCTCCATTTATCAAATACCTCGAGTGTTCTCTCGAAAAAGCACCAGATATCAAAAAAGCTATTCACCAGAAAATACTTGATGACACAAAAAAGAAAATACAAAATGACGAACCTGCTCGTATCGCTCAACAATGTGACACATATATCAAGATCCTCAAACAGAACCCAGATATTGCCTTCAAAAATGGCTGTACTCTCGATGATGGCGCTGCTCCTGCAAAGGCTGCTCCAGTCGCTCAACCTAAAAAATAATGTCAGAGTTTCAGGAAAAACATACCCCTGTTTTATACGGAGAGCTCATTGAGTCTCTCCATTTTTTTGAGCATGGGAAAAATATCATAGTCGATTGCACTCTTGGTCTCGGCGGACACGCTTCAGGAGTTATTGAGAAGCTCGGGAAATGAGATATTTTTATTGGTCTCGACTGTGACCAAAATAATCTCGCTTCAGCAAAAGCACACATAGAAGAAGAACTTGTCTGAAAGAAAGATGCTCCTGCAGTTCATTTTGTTCATAGCAATTTTGGTGAACTCAATGAAGTATTTCAATCTCTCGCCCTAACTCATATAACCGCAATCTATGCAGATCTCGGGGTGAGTAGTGTCCATTTTGACACACCAGAACGAGGATTTTCTTTTCGTTTTGATGGCCCGCTCGATATGCGTCTCGATAGTTCGCACGGGATCACCGCAGCCGAGCTCGTGAATACTCTCCCCTATGAAAAAATGGCAGAGATATTTCGTATCTATGGTGACGAGACTCGAGCGGGTTTTATCGCAAAAAAAATCATAGAAGCCCGGGGAATCAAACCGATCACAACAACAAAAGAACTCGCAGATATAGTCATAAAAGCCTGGAGAGATGCCCTCCCTCGTATATTTCAGGCCCTCCGGATCGCGGTCAATGAAGAGTATAGTAATCTAGAAAAAATGCTCTCTGTCGCGCATGATGCACTTGCGAGTAGTGGAACTATTTCTATAATTGCATTTCATTCGGGAGAAGACCGTATCGTGAAGCATTTTTTCCGAGAAAAATCAACTCCAGAAAAAGATCCAGTAACTGGTCAGGATACCACACTGGGGACGCTTGAGGTCATGACAAAAAAACCTATAACACCCACAGAAAAAGAAATACGGGAAAATCCACGATCCAGAAGTGCTCTCCTCCGTATCGCTCGTAAAAAATAACATGCAAAAATATCTCTCCGAACAAATCCAGAAAACTTTTCACTCGCTCCGCAAAGAGGCCCGTGAGCATCTCTATATATCATTTCATCGAGCCTATATATTGTCGTTTTTTCTGATTATAGTTCTGGGGGTTCTCTATGTCTGGATGCTCAACTCAAGCGCCAATAGTGGATACCAGATGACACGCATCGAGAGCGTCCGACGCGAAAAACAACAAGAAAAGCATTTTCTCCGTGCACAGATTGCAAGACAAGAATCAAAAAAAGAACTCAGCGAACACGATGACAAGACTCTCCCTCTAGCACCAGAAAACACCTTCTATATACAAACCCCAGATGCAAATGCCTGAAACACTTAAATACCTGATTGACGCATTTGCCAAGCTCCCAGGTGTTGGAGAAAAAACAGCTATGAAACTTGCTTTTCATATCCTTACCAAGAAAAAAGAACTCACACTCGAGCTCTCAGAAAAGCTCATCAATGTTTACAAAAATATCGATGTCTGTCCAGTCTGTGGAGCGCTCAAGGATGTCAGCGCTCCCGAATGTAGCTATTGCAGCAATGACAAACGCGATAAACATCTCATCTGCGTCGTCGAAGAATATGCTGATCTCCTCGCTATTGAGCAGACAGGCGCATACAAATGATCGTATCATATTCTCGGTGGTTCCCTCTCTCCGCTCCATGGTCGTGGCCCGAGAGATCTTTCCTTTGATATGCTTTTTTCTCGTCTCCGAGATGTCAGCGAAGTCATTATTGCGACAAATCCAAACTTTGAATGAGAAGCCACCGCACTTTATCTCCGCGAGCATATGCCAAGTGGGATATCCCTCTCAAGACTCTCTAGAGGCCTCCCAAATGCTGGTTTTATCGATTACGTCGACAGTCTCACACTCATGAATGCGCTCAAGGGGAGACAAGAATACATCTAAAGAAAACAGAAAAAGAAAAAGAAAAACACAGGATTTTTATAAATCACTTTACTAAAGCCAAAAGCACCATATTATCATGCCAAAAGTTCCATTGTATTTCTGCTTTACGTTCTCTGTTAACTTTGTTACAAGCATGTAGGTATGGCTCTCCCCCTCGAAAAACTCTTCTGATCAAATGGTCTCAAAAAACTCCTCGAATAATTCTTCCTGGAGCATACGTTTAATCCAAAAAAAGACTTCTTTATCCGAGAGCTTTGTCGCGATATAGATGAGCAGATCAACGCTGTCCGTCGTGAGCTCGAGAATCTCGAAAATCTCTGAATATTGAAATCTCGTTGGGAAGATAATACCAAGCACTATTCTCTCAATCTCAATTGCAATATCTTGCCTGATCTGCAGATGATCTTCGGAAAAAGCTTTGATGCTATGGGAAAACTCGAAGAATATTTCCGTGGAAAACACAACCTCTCCCTCCTCGTCGTCGGTGGTGGTATCGAGGATATGACACGTGAATCAACCAACAATCTCATCGACATCCTCGTCATCGGTGATATTGATAAAGATAATTTCAACCTCTTTCTCACGAAGCATTTCTTTGGTCGTAAAATCAAATACGCCGTTATCTCTGAAAAAGAATTCACAGAGCGTATGAAGTTCGGCGATAAACTCATCTCTCGTATTCTGAGCCAATCTGGCAATGTCATCCTCAAGGATTCTCTCGGTCTCAAAGAGATAAAAAAATAA
>CAZLKD010000067.1:0-5275 GCA_964560015.1 uncultured Candidatus Peribacteria bacterium | reverse complement strand
CCATACGTCCACCATCGAGCTGAATCATCGGACGGAGATCAGGAGGAAGGATTTGGAGGGCTTCCATGATAAAGTCACGAGGATGTTGATTGCTGGCAAAGAGGTCAATCGAGAGGCGGAGTTTCTGGAGGAGTTTCTTTTCTTTTGATTTTGGAGCGGTCTTGATCTCTTTTTGGAGATTTTGGATTTGTGCACCGAGATCGATACGATCGAGGAGTTGTCGAATTGCTTCAGCACCAGTACCTCCTGTGAAGACTTGTGGGAAACGCTCCATGAGAAGACGGTAGTCTAACTCAGAGATAACGGCACCTCCAGTGAGTCATTGAAGCTTGTCCTTCATTTCACGGTATTCGAGATCGAGTTCATCGAGCTTATTTTCACAATCACGTTCCATTTCACGAACTGCTTTTTCTTTCATTTCGCCTGCTTCGTGAGCGATTTTTGCTTCATTGAGCATGCCAGTAAATTCTTTCTGCATCTCCGTACGAGTCTGCTTGAAACGATCTTCGAGAGCAGCGAGTGCATCTTTGCGGAAATCTTCATGAACATCGATGATGAGGTAGGCAGCAAAATAGACAACCTGGTCAAGTTTTTTGACTGGGATATCGAGCATGAGACCAACTCGAGATGGAACAGATTTGAGGAACCAGATATGTGCAACAGGTGAGGCGAGCTCGATATGAGCCATGCGCTGACGTCGTACCTGAGATGTCGTGACTTCTACGCCACAACGTTCACAGATAATACCCTTGTAGCGGATACGCTTGTATTTACCACACGCACATTCGTAGTTTTTTCGTGGACCGAAAATCTGTTCACAGAAAAGACCTCCACGCTCAGGACGCTGAGTACGGTAGTTGATCGTTTCAGAGATGAGGATTTCACCGTGTGATTGAGCGAGGATATCTTCTTTTTTTGCTATCGAGATAGAGAGACCTCGAACTTTGTTGAGATTTTTACCAGCAGTGATATTTTGTTTTCCTGCATTTTTTGAAATAGCAGAATAATCCGTGATACGGTCATTGAGAAAATCTGTCATCTCATCAGTGAGATACGGATTCATATTGTCATCACCGAGAAAATTTGATTTTTCTTCAGCAAAGAAATCTGGCTCAGCATCTGGCTTATCCAGGAGATCGTCATCCTCGCCGACAATGGGAGTTTCTTCGTCAGTGTCGAGGTCGAGATCAAGCTCTGTTTCCGGAGCGATATCATCGATTTGAGAGTCGTCGTGAGTCATAAAAACAAAGATTAAGAATTGAGGAGAATTATTCGGCTTCTGATGTAGCGGCGATAAGTGCGGAGAGGACTTCTACTTCACCCATGCGTTCTGCGTAGTTGTCACCACGATCAGAGACTTCACCTGCTTCGAGGAGTTCCATCTTGAGACCGAGAGCCTGGAGTTCTTTTATGAGGACATGGAAAGATTCTGGAACACTTGGGCGCTTGATGTGTTCGTTTTTGACGATAGCGCGGTATGCCTGAGTACGTCCTGTGATATCATCTGATTTGATGGTGAGAATTTCTTGGAGAATATTTGCCGCACCGTATCCCTGGATCGCCCAACATTCCATTTCTCCGAAACGCTGACCTCCATTTTGAGCTTTACCTCCGAGTGGCTGCTGAGTAATCATAGAGTATGGACCAACGGCACGCGCATGGATTTTGTCTTCGACAAGGTGGTGAAGCTTGAGCATGTAAACAGTTCCGAGCATTGTGTGCTCACCAAACGGTTCACCTGTTTGTCCATCGTAGAGCTGTACTTTTCCAGTGAGATCCATCTTTGCCTGTTTCATGAGATCATGAATTGTTTCAATACCGATACCGTTCAAGACTGGAGTTGCTATTTTGAGACCGAGCTGACGTGCTGCCTCACCCATATGTGCTTCGAGGACCTGACCGATATTCATACGTGAGACGACACCGAGAGGATTCAAGATGATATCCACTGGCTGACCATCCGCTGTATGAGGCATGTCTTCTGGTGGGACGATGCGAGCGACGATACCCTTGTTACCGTGTCGACCCGCCATTTTATCACCGACTTCGATTTTTCGAGTTTGAGCCACGTAAACTTTTACCTGCATAAAGACACCTGTTGCGAGGTTATCCCCTTCTTCTTTGCGAAGAATCTGGACTTCTGTCACCTTTCCTCCTGATCCTGACGGGATGTAGAGGGAAGAGTCTTTGACGTCTTTTGATTTATCACCGAAGATTGCACGGAGGAGACGCTCTTCTGGGGAGAGTTCTTGTTCACCTTTTGGTGTGATTTTACCGACGAGGATATCACCGCCTTTGACGAAGGCACCAATACGGATGATACCATTTTCATCGAGATCACGGAGTTTTGCAGAAGAAACATTTGGGATGTCATTTGTTGTGCTCTCTGGTCAGAGTTTTGTTTCACGGACATCGAGCGTATATTCATTGATAGAGACACTCGTAAAGTAGTCATTTTCAACGAGGTTTGCATTGAGGATGACCGCATCTTCAAAGTTATAACCATTCCATGGCATATAGGCAACACGGAGATTGTGTCCAAGGGCGAGTTCACCATTTTCCATAGAGTGACCGTCGACGAGGACATCACCTTCGAGGAATGCCTGGCCATGAGAAACACGAGGATACTGGTGGATCTGGAGATCATGATTTGATCGCTCAAATGTGAGGAGTTCAAATGTTTTTTTCTCACCATTGTCATACATCACTGTGACGTGTTTTGCATCGACACCGAGGACTTTTCCTGGATGCTCTGCCTGGACACAATAACCGCTTTTGAGACCAAAGGCGAGCTCGTTTCCAGTACCGACGATAGGTGCTGTAGAGTGAACAAGTGGAACAGCCTGACGCATCATGTTTGATCCCATTTCCGCACGTGTCGCATCGTCGTGTTCCAAGAATGGAATAAGAGATGTTGTTTCTGACACGATTTGTTTTGGGGAGACATCGATATGTGTGATATCACGAACATAGACGATAGTCGCTTCACTATTTTGACGAGCACCGAGACGAGTCTCAGCGAAGTTACCGAAATCATCAATTGGTGAATTGGCTTCAGCAATAGTAAAGTCACGCTCTACGTATGCATCAACATATTCATAAGCATCAGTGAGATAACCACGAACAAGTATCTCTGACTCTGAATAACTCTTCTTGAGGAGTTCTGCATGCGCAGCTGTCATGAGAGTCTTTTCAGGGACGAGGACTTTTCCTTTTGCATCGATGATGCCTTCAAGAGTGATACGATTTTTTGCAGATTTACCATCATTGGCAACAAAGTGCGCAATTTTTCGGTAAGGAGTTTGGATAAATCCATACTGATCAACACGAGAAAATGAAGCAAAGTGGAGTACGAGACCGATGTTTGGACCTTCTGGTGTCGCAATAGGACAGATACGTCCATATTGAGTTGGATGAACATCTCGGACTTCAAACGATGCACGCTCACGAGTGAGACCTCCTGGACCCATCGCAGAGATACGACGCTTGTGCGCGAGTTCTGAGAGAGGATTTGATTGATCCATGAACTGAGACAGCTGAGAGCTTGAATAAAATTCTTTCACAACTGCTTCTACTGGACGATGATTGATAAAACTTCGTGCTGTCGATTCATCGAGGTTGAGAACCGTCATACGATCCTTGGCAATACGCTCCATACGAGCGAGACCGACGACAAATTTTTCTTGTACGAGCTCACCAACTGATCGAATACGACGATTATCGAGACGATCGATATCATCTGGCGTTGCAGATGGATCCTCCATTTGGAGCTTCATGAGATAGCGAAGTGTTTCGATGAGATCATCTGCCCCGATAAATCTTCCGTCTCCTTCATAGCTTGCGCTCACGCCGAGCTTGCGCCCCATCTTGAGACGAGCCACTTCACCGAGATCAAATCGTTTTGGATTGTAAAATGTTGTACGGAAGAGGTCTTCTACACGTTCATCAGTACCGAGATCGCCTGGACGAATGAGTTTGTAGAGAGCATGCCATGCTTCTACCTGATTTTTTGTCTTATCCTTATCGAGAGTTGGTTGGAGAAATTTTGCTACAATATCCTTGTCACCACTAAAGGCCTTGATAATAGCCGCATCACTCTCGAGACCAAAGGCTCGCAGAAGTGTCGCTGCTGGCATCTTGCGTTTTTTGTCGATACGAACCGTGATGACACCTCGTTTATCAATAGAAAATTCGAGCCATGCGCCTTTTTTTGGTTTGATTTTTGCTGTGTAGACACCAGCATCTGCTTCAAATGAGATACCGTCTGCCTTGATAATCTGATGAACGACAACTCGTTCAACTCCGTTGATGATAAATGTTCCTTTATTTGTCATGAGCGGGATACCGCCCATGAAGACTGTATCTTCTTTGATTTCTCCTGTTTCTTTGTTGAGCATCTGGAGTTTTACGCGGAGGTATGACTCGTAGTTGAGATTCTTACGACGACATTCTTTTGGTGTGTAGCGTGGTTCCTCGAGCTCCATACCCTTGAAGTGAATCTCGACACGTTCTTCAGAAAAATCAGAAATAGGAAATACACTCTCAAGTGCCTCACGGAGACCATGTTCGAGAAATGATTCATATGAATTGAGCTGTGCAGCGATGAGCTCTGGCATCTCGACGATAGAACGATCTTCTGTGAAAAAATGACGACCAGATCGGACGTAGAGTGCCCCGTGTGTTGGTTTTTCAACACGAGTAGAAGCGATGAGCTTTGGAGCTTCTTGTTTTGCAAATGTTTTTACGTCGAGCTCTTTTCTTTTTTTAGAAACCTTCTCAGCCTTTGGAGCTGCTACCTTTTTTACTTCTTTCTTTGGTTTTGGAGCAATTTTTTCTTTCTTCACAGCTTTTGCTGGTTTTGTTGATTTTTTTGGAGTTGCCACAGGTTTAGTTTTTTTAGCAAGTATTTTTTTCGCCGGCTTGAGTGTTTTGATTGGTTTTTTTGGGGCTGCCTTTTTGACCGGTTTAACTGGCTTTTTTGCCACTACCTTTTTCTTTGGTGCTGGCTTTTTTATGACCTTTTTGGCTGGCTTTGGAGCTGGCTTTGGCTGAATTTTCTTCTTTGGAGAAGCTTTCGCACCTACCTTTTTGGCAGGCTTGGTAGTTTTTTTCGCAGTCATAACAGAAAAAAAAGAAGATAAGAGACACAGAAAAACCGCATAGATGCTATGCGATAAACACGGACGAGTTATCTAAGAGGTTCGTGCACGAAGAGTTCGGAAAAAATCGTTATGTCGGGAGTATAGGAAGTCGGTAGAAATTGTCAAATTTATTT
>CAZLKD010000066.1:0-5278 GCA_964560015.1 uncultured Candidatus Peribacteria bacterium | reverse complement strand
TACATCCCTGGGCATCTGATTTCACACTCATAGTTTTCACACATGAATGAGGTGCGGCAGTTGTAGATGCATCAACACTCGTTGCATTTCCATAGAAACACTCAACCGTGTAGTCACCGAGCGTCATCGTCGGATGAAGCACCTGAGTACCTACTGTATACATATCAGAGACAAATGGAGCTTCTGTCACTCATTGTTTTGTGATGCGATATCGGAAGTGTGTCTTTGTCGTATCACCGTTTCCAGTACAAGTAATATATGGTTCATCGACTCCTGCCTTGAGTTCGGATGGTGCCTGAGTATTACTACACTCGACACATGAGTTCGTCGTAGAATTCCATTTCTTTGGAGGGATACAACATGCCCCTGGCTTATTATCTCCTAGATTATCATCACTACACATCGCCTGAACACCACCAATAATACTACACTTGTCTTTGTCATCTCCTCCACCGTTCACACAGTCAGCACACTGACAGCTCTCTTCCCCGCTACACACCCCATCATTGTTACAGACAGTTGTTTCACAGGTAGTGCCACCTGCGAGACATTTTTTCTGAGCCGCACAGTAGAACTGTCCTTCTCCACAGGTTGTCGGGACACAACGATTCTCGAGTGAATTCCAGGCAGATCATGGAGGGCAGCAGGCACCAACTTGTATCACAGGTGATGTAGCTGGAACTACTACAGGAGGAATGACAGGGGGGGTGACTGGTGTCGAAGTTAGTGTACAACAATCAAGTGATGTAGCTCCACCTCCAGTCTCATTCCCCTCCCATCCTGTACCATTCCATATAGCGACTGTTCCAACCATAGCCCACGATTTCATAAATGGTTCTGGTTTTCATTTTTCTCGGCAGAATTGTCCCAAACTTGATGGACGGACAATAACGAGTCCTCCTCCAACTGCAGGAGGATTTGCAGGACCTGTATAATTTTGGCACGAGACAGTGACATTACCTCCGCAACATTCTACCTCAAAAGCAACATTTGGAATAGAGGCAAGATTCCCTCCTGATACCAGAGTACCAGATGTATATCATTTTGAAGTACAAAATTGATTTGCTGAAGCATCAGTATTTGCTACATAACTGTTTGTCGCAACATTTGTATTATCGAGTGTTGGATAGGTGAAATTTTGACAGGATGAAGCAGTAGGAGGTGTAGCTGAATTTCCTTGATTTGATGCACACAGAGCATAGGCCGTCGCACTCTGATAAGATGGCATGGAACGCATATCAAGATTGCCAGTATCAATCAGGTATACATCTTCTGTTGCCGAGTACCCATGGGAACCAGTTAACGGTCCATGCAGGGAATCACCCGTATAGAGAGGAAGCACGACCCACGGACCAAATGATGGCAAGGAATCATGTCATCCTCCTATGAGCTTTTGTCCAGCATCACACGAGACAACCCCAGCTTTATCGGCTCATTTTTTCACAGTCACGACACTGAGAGGAGTGGTCGTCGTAGAGCTACGGCAGAGAGCGTACGCCGTGATAGTTTGATTGAAACCGGCTCCATAGTCACATACCCATCCATCATGAAGAGCAGTTGGAGCGGCAGCACCGAGCGGATCTTCTCATGCTTGCAAAGGATGGCTCAAGAATCGAGGACCTGTCGAAAATAAGTTTCTATGAATACTATCGCAGCCTCCTCCGAGACGCGTTTCGCCTGCATTACACTCTACTTGTGCTTGTTGAATTCCTGAACTTTCCCGAATAGTCGTTGTCCCTTCCCCAGCATCAGTACAACAAATAGCAAATGCTGTGGCCCCTTCATTACCCATAGGTGAACATGCCCACCCATCATTGGTAACAGGAGGAAAAAATCATGCTATTGGACCTGCACCTCAAAGAAGAGGAAAATTACGGTATCCACCTGATCATCAATTCCAATCTCCACCACATCCACCGCCCACTCGCACTTCTCCCACATTACATTCAACAGTTGCCGACTGGACACCTCCACGACGACGGACAGTACAAGAAAGAGGGGCAGGCACAGAGGGGGTAGTAGTTGGTACTATCACATTCGGGCTCGTACACTGACCTGTGGTTGGATCTATAGTTTGACCATCCAGACACGCAGGGAGACAATATGGGAATTTGTCAGTGTAGCATTTTTCTGCTGTATCTTTAGTACAAATAAGTTGTTCATTATTTCCATTGATACCACAGTGGTCAGCCTTATCGTTACAATCAGCACAATCACAGGATTCATTGAGATCACAGGTACCATTATTATTACAGGTCACAGTACCACATGATTCACCAGCTGTCTTACATGTGAGTTCTGCATGACAGTAATACTGTCCTTCGGCACATTTTGCCACAGGACAGGTCGTCGGTGTTTCGGTACCATCCTTCACACAACGAACAGAACCAGCTGCATGGTGTGATGAATCATAGGTTCCGCCGTCACCTTTTATACGAGTGATGTTTCCATTCGTGACATTGAGTATACGCTTATAGCAACCGCCTGATGGCCAAGCTGATGTATCACAGTCAGTCGACCAAAGATGCCCTTCAGAGCCACCATTGATAAAACCGGTATTATATCTTCGTGCACCTGAAAGTGGCATATCAAACCCTGAATTACCTCCTGATTTCATAGCTGTGCCGACAGCACCCGAAGCACGTGCTCCTACTGTTTGTTGTTCTGCGACAGTCATGCCAAGTGCGTGTTCGACATATTGGAATTCACAGTCTGTAGCTACGTGCCATCCTGCTGGACACACTCCTCGAAGTGCACCGACAGGGCCTCCTCCGGGAGCTGGGTTATTTGTTGCCGCATCAAACTGATAGAGATATCATTCAGGGCGATTTACTCCTGTACCAGTATATGAATAGGGGCCATACCCATTATGTGGCGTAGTATTCTCCCATATATCGACTGGACTTGGCCAGACACTTGAATTTTCTTGGAGATTGTCAGCAAACCAACACTGACCTTTTATCTCTACGAGATTGTAATCTCGGCTCAATCCTGAAGCTTCTTTTGGCCAACGGTAGAGAGGATTTCCACTCGGAGATGTGCCATCTGAAATCGCTCCACTGGTGAAGTGACATGGGGAGAGTGAAATATTTTTATTGGCACATGCACCATTCGTCGAAAATGCTTCACCTGCAGTGTTAGTTACTGCTGTGAGGTCACTTCCTTTTTTGAGCGTCACAATTGGTGTACATTGGTCTGATGCAATGCACGCCCCCTGAACAGAGCTCCACTGTTTTCCTACTGGACAACAAGCACCAACCGGAACAGTACTCGCTGGAGCATTTGCAGGAACACCGCAACATCGAATCTCATTTATCTTATCGCCATTTTCATTTGGCTTCCAGCCAGTATTATCTGCCTTCCAGAGTGTGAGCCATCCTGTTAGAGCGCTTGAATTGATGACTGTTGAATTACCACGGAATCAGTGCTCGAGACAAAATGGCGCAATGCCAGAAGATCCCACTGATGGCGATCAGAGAGCAAGTGGTTTTCAAAAAAGTGTAGGATTTGTAAAATTCTGACATACTTCCGTTCCAGTTGTCGTGGTAGAAAGTGGGTAGTCCTTACTGATAAAATATATTTTTCTCCAACCATTAGTGCCTGGGAGAAATTCTGTTGCGAAAAATATCTGTTTCTGCACGCCTGAAGTCTGCTGAATAACGTAGGAATAGAGATAGCGCTCATTATCTCCGAGACTATCATTTTCGTATTTGATAGATGATGTTGACCACAGAACTTGCGCTGAAGCTGGAATGGAGAGAAATTCTTTTACTTTCGCCCAAACTTGATCTTGAGTAAAGGAAGTAAAGAAGATAAAATTCCCAGCGGTATCCTTCCAGTCATACTGGGTCATTTTGAGCTCTGCGTCCAGAGGAGCGAATTCTCCTACTGCTATATTTGCATTACCAAATTGTGATAATTTTGCTGCAAGTTTATTGTTGACCGTATTAAAATTTTCTTGCGCAGTGACAGAGCTAAAAGCCCCTGCTATGGTAGCATTTTCTTTATCCTTGGTACATACCATCTGAGCACCTGTCGAAGTAAGACCACACTTATCAGCATCATCAGCGCCACCATTGGTACAATCTGCACAATTGCATGACTCCCCTGCTTCACAGGTGGCATTATTATTACATGTTGTAATATTACATGTCTGACCAGCAGGTTTACAAATATTCTCTGATAAACAGAAATACTGACCTTCAGAGCAAGTAGAAACAACATTATCCACACAGGTAAAGTTACTTGGTTTAATGGGTGCCCATGTTTCTCCTGGTACATGAGGAAAATAACAACCACAAAGATTGCTACCTGCGTCAGATATTGAACACATAGCCACATAATCCGTCGGACAATTCAATATGCTTGGTAAGCTATCTTGACCTACTGCTACATTTGCAGAAACATTCGCAACGATAGACATTCCCGGAGAAGAGACAGATAAGGAGCCCCCAGAAGCCGGCGTAACTGGGTACGATACACTATACTGTTGATACGTTGTCTTTAGTGAACAAGAGCCAATAAGATTCGGTGTACTCTCGAGTTTAAATTCTGTTCCTCCTCACAACTTCATCGTACTTCGAAGAAAACATGGCACACTGGTAACGTCAGGAAATGGAACTTTACCTGCTGGACATACATCAGGACCTGGAACATATTTTATAAACAAGTTTCCCCCGAAGCCCAAATCCTCTGCTTCCGTACAAACTGTACCATTACAAAAACCTCGTGAAGTTAATGTCATGCGGTTAGGAGAAAAAGTTGGTATACAATTTTCGCCAATACAGCTACCGAGATATTCATTGCGGTATGGCAAATCAGTGACTGATAAGCTCAATCCAGCATATGATTTTCCTGTGGAAGCTAATTCGTTATTAATAGTTTGCAAATCTGTAGTAAACACTGTAGGATTCGTCGAATAAAGAGGAGAATAGATACGACGTATACCAATAACCCCAGATGGATCTCTCTCTACTCAGAATACTTGTGTCTGGGTACCACTGATAGGATTCAAATTTTGATCGACTCGAGTGACTTTCATACTGGCATCAGCAGGGATAACTTGGGCAAGAGTATTCTGTACAAAAAGAACACACAAAAAAATACCTCAAACTACCGATAACGCAGAAGAAAAGCTTTTACTCATTGGAGAAATTATTTAATTTGTCTCCAATATATGAATTTTTGGGCTATTTTAAAAGCAAAAACGCATCAAAAGTATTGACAAGACAATGCTCTATTTTATGCCCCATGAAGGAGTGCAAAACATCTCTTTGTT
>CAZLKD010000065.1:0-5369 GCA_964560015.1 uncultured Candidatus Peribacteria bacterium | reverse complement strand
ATCCTGCTTGCAAATATTTCGTTGCGACACAGGCACATCCAGAATTTAAATCTCGTCCAGGAAAACCTCATCCGATGTTTGATGGATTGATTGCAGCGTGTATTTAGTTTTCTTCAAGGTAATTGATTCTTGCCTTCAGATAGCCTATTTTTTGTGCTTCTGGTAATATCCGATCGTGAAAATTATCAATTGTTGTCCAACTTGCATTATTTTCTTCTTTTTCTGAGAAGTTTGTATGTTGACTGTGATGAAAATTCACATTTCTTCCTACAAACATAAATTGACGTCTCGGGGGACCATATTTTTTTTCCTTTTCTAGGTCTTCCATTATGGTGTCTTTTTTTGTCCCTTCGTGTTCTTCTGCTACAGTTCGGACAGATGTTGTGATCGAAAAGAGGCGATCGCGGTCGTCTTTGTAGTATTGGTGGAGCTGTTTCCCATCTGCTTTTTCTTCACCACCAATAAAATTAAATTTATTTTTTCGTAGAGTATTGCTAACTTTTGCTCATGTTGTATTCTCGTTAGCTTTCTTTCCTCGTGCCTGGTGACATTCGAGATGGAGCTTGGCATATCTTTTCTGTGCATCTCGTATTGCGGTATCAGTTGCTACATCGTTTACTCAAGTGCCTATACCAATTCTCTTGTATCTTCAGGTTTTTAGGAGCTGCATTGCAAGTTCTGTAAGAGGGGCCAATTCTTGTATTTGTTCTTGAATATTTGCTGATCATTGGGCCACTACAAGGCTTACATTGGATATTTTTGGAAAAAAACTAGCCAAGAAAATTGCCATAGAATCATAAGCAAATTTTTCTCAAACACCGATCGCTATATTTATTCCTTTTGGTGATAGACGTGCTAGAGGTAATAAGGAAGACCAATTCATTGTTGATATACGAGACAGAGACAAAGTGTATGCGTAATCGCTATATTCAGGTAGATTGAGAATTGCTTGTATGGAATTCCAAACTTTTATGGGAATGTTGTATTCTGTTTTTTCTGATTTAGCAAGAGTGCCCACGACACATATGTTGCATCCACCCATGCATTCGCCTGGCGCCGTTATGTCAAAGGAGAGAGTTTCCATTTTATATATAGTATATAATTTTTTTATTAGTCAATTTATCGTTCTGAGTTGATTTTACTCAGTTTTCTGTATCTTCTCTCTATGGATACTTCTGATCAAATTCATACTCTCGGTGAAGTCTCACGTGCCCTCTTTGATGGCCATGATGATGCGGTGTATTCCAATGAGTTTGAATATGGCGTGAGTGAGTCAGTCGTGCGAAAGATATGGGAACAGAATAAAGAGCCAGAGTGGATGCTCGAAAAGCGTCTCGCCAGCCTGCAAGTATTTCAAGAAAAAGCGATGCCGAAATGGGGTCCAAATCTCTCTAAACTCGACCTGACAAAAATATGCTATTACGCACGTCCAGAAGGTGCTTCAAACACTCAGTCATGGGATGATGTGCCTGATACTATCAAAAATACATTTGAACGGCTCGGAATTCCAGAGGCGGAGCGGACGATGCTCGCCGGTGTTGGTGCCCAATATGATAGTGAGGTGGTTTACCATAATCTCCGCCAAGAATTACGAGATCAGTGAGTGATTTTTGAAGATATGTCTGTGGCAGTGAATGAACACGCGGAATTGGTCCAGAAATATTTCATGAAACTTATCCCAGCAAATGATCATATCTTCGCTGCACTTCATGGAGCAGTATGGTCTGGAGGGACATTTCTCTATGTGCCAAAAGGTGTCGAAATAGGGGATCCATTGCAAGCCTATTTTCGTATGAATGTGAAATCAGGAGGACAGTTTGAACATACGCTGATGATTATCGAAGATGAAGCAACGGCCCACTACATTGAATGATGTTCAGCGCCGAAATACAATACGCCGAGTTTGCATGCGGGCATGGTCGAAATCTTCGTCGGAAAGAAAGCGAAGATGCGCTACACTTCGGTCGAGAACTGGTCTATTGATACCTATAACCTCAATACCAAACGTTCGCTCGTGCAAGAAGAAGGGTATATGGAATGGGTAGGTGGAAACTTCGGAAGCGGTGTGACAATGCTCTATCCGTGCACGATTCTTCAGGGACGGAAATCATCCTGTGATCACCTCGGTGTTGCTTTTGCCAATGCTGGGATGGAAGTCGACGGGGGAGCGAAAGTCATCCATATTGGAGAAGACACTTCATCCAATGTTATAATGAAATCCCTCTCAAAATGAGGAGGGCTCTCGACGTATAGAGGGCTTCTCGATATACAACCATCAGCACACAATGCTGTGAGTCGTATCGATTGTGATGCTCTGATTCTCGATTCTCTCTCAAAAAATGATACGATTCCTGATATTCGAGTGAGAAACGCTTCCTCTATTTGTGCCCACGAAGCGAGTGCTGGTCGTATCAGTGAAGAGCAGCTCTATTACCTGCGCAGTCGCGGCATCGCCGAAGATCAGGCAAAAGCGATGATCATCAATGGGTTTATCTCTCCGATTGTGAAAGAGCTTCCACTCGAATACGCCGCAGAGCTTAATGCCCTTATCGCGCTTGAGATGGAGGGGAGTGTGGGCTAAGCTGCTTTTTTCTCTGCCATCCGATTTGTGAACCAACTTATAGCTTGTACTTTCTCTTGGCCTGTTGTGCTTATGACGCTGCCTTTCTCACCCGGGTTTTCAAGATGCATTCTTATTCACAATAACACCATTGCATACGTAATCACCTCTTCTTTTTTGCCAAAGTCACATTGTTCGTAGAAAAACTTCACTACATCATTGTGAGTAAAAGTTATTTTTCACTTTGCTCGTAAAAACGATGATAAGAGCTGAGCGGGCGTTAATTTTTCTCTGCCCAATATATCTGCTACATCTCTCCTAATTGCTCCAGAGAGAGTCTTTGTTTTGGAGACGGAAAGGAGCCCTAACAAGGCTGGCGTCCAGCTTTCTGCTTCTAAAATATCTTTTGATGTATTTGGTTTCCAAAGCTGCATAGTGCAGGTAATTTGCTTACTTTAGTTAAATTTTTTTAAAAGCAAGAGAATCGTATGTGTTTTTAAATAGCGCGTAGAGTCTTTTTTGACAGAATATATTATTAGTGCTTATATCGCGATTTTTAGTCAAAAAAATGACCCTAGGTAGTAGGATCACAATGTGACAATAGTGTACGTAATGGTTGGGGATGGGAGTTTTGCCTTGAATGGCAAGACGAGTAATTCGAACACTAGTATTATGAGGGATTCTTTCCTCTCGCTCGTTCGCTCATGGCGAACTCGCTGCCGGAGACGGCTCGGGACAGATATGCCTGTGGGCATATCTTCGAGCAAAGCTCGCCCTCTATTCTCACCCATCATCCAAATTAGAAAAATAAAACCCTCCAAAAAGGAGGGTATTGATTTTTTTGGTTGGGGATGGGAGGAATGACCTAAGTCATTCCGAGTAATTCGAACACGGGTTCGAATCTTAATTGGTTGGGGATGAGGGGGAGGAAACCAATGCTCTGGTTTCCGAGTCAACCCGAACGAAGTGAGTGGTTCGAAGACCGAATATTTCAAAATTGGTTGGGGATGAGGGATTCGAACCCCCGATGGCGGAGTCAAAGTCCGCTGCCTTACCACTTGGCTAATCCCCAATGTTTACTCTATAAACATAGTAAAAGAAAAAGTAAAAGTAAAAGAAAGGATTATAAAACTCCGCTCTGTTACTTATAGCTGTACTGTTACTATTGTCCCCATCCTATGAACTTTCGTGATTTTTCAAATTTTTTTGACAAAAAACCATCACTCTCTACAATGCCACCTAATCCTTCCAGTTCTACAGTTGGACATCATGTTCCTCGGTAGCTCAGTGGTAGAGCAGTTGGCTGTTAACCAATTGGTCGTAGGTTCGAATCCTACCCGGGGAGCCAAGAAGGATTTCTAGAAGAAGTGTTTAATCACTTCTTTTTTTGTGGTCAAAAGTATATTTACACATTAAAATTCATACGGAAATAAAAAATAAACTTGTCAAAAAAATATTTTCTGTATAATAGCCCCAGTACACGTTACAAAAACAGATACATTCTTTTCCAGATGAGATCGCAGATTTGGTTTTAATGAAGAGAGTCTATCAATACACAACAGTGTCCTTCGCCTGAGCAGAGTCTTTCCTTAAAAAGCAATTTAAAAGTTAAATAGGACCAGCCTCACGCGGTTCTATTTTTTCTTTTTTTAGTATGTTCGATTTTTCGAAACGGTTAGAGGATTTTGAAACTGGTAAACCTACCGGTGGTCGTGGTGCGCGTGGGAAGTATAATCGTGAAGAACGAGCTCCGAGATCCGGAGGCTTTTCAGGTGGTCGTGGTACAGAACGCAGAGGCTTCGGCCCTGGTCATGCACCGAGTCGTGATGGTGGCGCTACAGCTGATCGTCCTGCCTTTGGTGGTGAACGAAAGCCGTATGGTGCTGGTCCTGCACGTGGTGGTTTTGGTGGTGGTGAACGTCAGTCTTTTGGTTCTGGTGCGCCAGGTCGTACGAGCTATGCCGGTGGTAGCGGACGTGGCGGTCGTCCAAGTTTTGGAGGACGTGGTTCATCGTTTGGTGGCGGTCGTGGTGGTAGATCAGGTGGTGGACGCAGAATGCCTCCTCAACCAAGCTACAAGCAATACATGTTTACCCCGACTGATGATTCAGGTGAGCTCAAATTCGCCCCCTATGAAGTAACGAAGAAGTTTCATGACTTTGCTCTCGATGAGCACGTTATCAAAAATATTGATAAAAAAGGGTATTAGAAGCCAACAGAGATTCAAGAGAAAACACTTCAAGCTATCATGGATGGCTCTGATATGCTCGGTCTCGCAAATACTGGTTCTGGTAAGACAGCCGCATTTCTCATCCCGATCGTACACCGTATGCTCGCAGGTGTCCAAAAGCGTCTCCTCATCATGGTACCAACGCGTGAACTCGCAGATCAAGTACAGACAGAGTTTCGCTGGATAACTCAGGGAACATTTCTCCGATCAGTGGTCGTCGTTGGTGGCGCTAGTGCTCGTGGTCAGATCATGGATATCAAACGTGGTGTCCACTGTATCGTCGCGACTCCTGGTCGTCTCAAGGATCTCTATGATCGTGGTGTTATCGATTTCTCTGATTATGGCCATGTCGTCCTCGATGAGTTTGACCGTATGCTCGACATGGGTTTCATCAATGATATCAAAGAAATCATGGCTATGCTCCCAGAAGACAAGCAAACTGTGCTTTTCTCTGCGACGATGTCTCGTGATATTGAGAGACATGTTCATTCATTCCTCAAAAATCCCGTCCAAGTCACTATCAAATCAGAACCAGTTGGTTCTCGTGTGGCTCAGGAAGTAGTATTTTTCACAACGGGT
>CAZLKD010000064.1:0-5383 GCA_964560015.1 uncultured Candidatus Peribacteria bacterium | reverse complement strand
CGAGATTTAAATTCTGGATGTGCCTGTGTCGCAACGAAATATTTGCAAGCAGGATTTTCGATGTATTCGACGAGGCGGCCTTCATGCGATGTTCATGAGAGAACAAGACCTTTTGAACGAAGAAGTTCGTGCTTATCAGGACAGACTTCATAGCGGTGACGGTGACGATCACTAATCGTCGTAGCGCCATAGAGCTTATGAATGAGAGAGCCCTCTATGACAGAAGCCTCTTGATTCCCGAGACGGAGCGTACCTCCTTTCGCGACAGTTTCGTTTTGATCTGGGAGATAATCAATAAATGGCGTTCCTGCTTGTTCAAATTCTGTTGAAGTTGCATCAGGTACCGCACACACATTGCGAGCAAATTCGACGACAGAGAGTTGGAGACCGAGACAGATACCGAGAAATGGGATGTTATTTTCACGAGCGTATTTGATAGCGGTGACTTTACCTTCTATACCTCGAGAGCCAAATCCTCCCGGGACAATCATACCATCCATCTGACCACTGTTACGAAGTTCAGCAAGAAGACCAGGATTTTCTTCGATATCTTCAGCATTGATCCAGTGACGCTTCACTTTCGTCGCATATTTCGCACCAGCATGCACGAGAGCCTCACGGACACTCATATACGCATCCTCGAGTTCTGCATATTTTCCGACGATGACGATGTGGACTTCCTTCTGAGGAGAGACGACATTTTCGACAAACGCAGACCATTCAGTGAGATCTGTTTTTCTGTGTTCGAGATGAAGTATATCTTCGATGATTTCCTTGACGCCCTGTTTCTGGAAAAGGAGAGGAACCTCGTAGATCGTTCGTGCATCTACCGCCTCGATAATATGTGATTCATCGACATCAGTAAACATAGAAATCTTTGGCTTCAATTCCTCGGGCATAGGTTTTGGACAACGAGTCACGAGGATATCTGGCTGAATACCCGCTTCACGGAGTTGTCGGCTCGAGAGTTGAATAGCTTTGGTTTTGAATTCTCCAGAGACATCGATGTAGAGAAGTGGGACGACATGGACATAGCACACATTTTCTTTGCCTATATCCTTGCGAATCTGACGAATCGCTTCGATAAATACTGGACTCTCGGCATCACCGACGAGACCACCGATTTCGACGATACAGATATCTGATTTTTCTGCCTGTAAAAATATACGACGCTTTATCTCATCAGATATATGTGGGATAACCTGTACTGTCTTTCCGAGATAATCCCCTCTTCGCTCATTTTCGATGACTGTGAGATATATCTTACCAGTTGTAGGATTTGAATTACGATCAAGAGCGATATCGACAAATCTCTCGTAGTTTCCGACATCGAGATCTGTTTCTGCGCCATCTTCTGTGACAAACACTTCCCCGTGTTCATACGGAGACATCGTCCCCGCATCTACTTGAAGGTATGGATCAATCTTCATCATCGTCACACTATATCCTGACGATTTGAAAAGACGACCTATCGACGAGGCCGTCACTCCTTTACCAAGACCAGATATAATACCCCCTGTCACAAAAATAATTTTCATAGGATTTGTCATAGCCAGAGACTACAGATTTTTCCAATAAATCAAAGAAAAATTACGATGCATATTGATCGGCAGCTGGATGAGAACTATCTGGTTTTGCAACAATATCATCTCCGCGAGGATTAGTAATTCTATAGGTACCGTCATCATTTTTAGCAGTTGGCATATATCGACACATCGCTTGATAAACTTCTTCGGAAAGATGTTTAGTTACTGAGCCATTAGGACCACCATGAGTATACATCTCTGGGTTAGATTCAGGTAAAGTACTTGTCATAAATATTTAAATTTAATTAAAAGCTAGTTAAAGTACTATATATAATATAATATTTTTGTCAAAAAAATACTTTTCTAATATAATCTAGCACCTAAACAATTTACGTGCTAAATATTTGCAAAAGGAGAAAAAAAGAATACTCTGTAGTTTGAAAATAAATTCCATCGTGTTTCTGTTTTCTGTTTCTTATTTTCTCATACAATTATATGACAAAAATCCTCACTTCTGCTGATTTCAAAACAACTATCGCCTCTGGCGTAACACTCGTCGATATGTACGCTGACTGGTGTGGCCCATGCCAACGTATCGCTCCTATCGTCGAAGAGCTCGCTCACGAATACGAGGGAAAAGCAAATATCACAAAACTCGATGTCGATGCTTCAGGCGATATCGCTCAAGAGTTTGGCGTCATGAGTATCCCAACTATTCTCATCTTCAAGGATGGCCAACTCGTCGACAAGAGTGTCGGTCTCGCTGACAAAGAAAGCCTCGTCGCACTCCTCGGGAAACACATCTAAAAGATGTAGCAGTAGAAGTAGTCGTAGAAAGAATTATTATTAATTCTGTCTACCTCTACAACTATTTCTCTTTCTTTAACATAACAATTTTCATGATTGCTCTCTGACTCTACATCCTCGCTGGTTTCACCTTTTTTCTCGGGCTCATCTATTGGGCCATCATCATCGATGTCCTCCTCAGCTGGCTGACGCTGGTTGGGGTTCAGATTGTGATAGGACCTCTCAATAGTATCACACGACCACTCTATGATCTCACGAGAAAGATATTCCCAACTCGTGTCGGCATGCTCGATCTCGCTCCGCTCATCCTCATTCTCGTCCTCGATCTCCTGCGAGCAGGAATCATTCCTTTTCTTGTTAATTTCCTCCGATAGATGATTCTTGACATCAAAACATTGGCAGATTCACTCATAGAAGAAGTCAGAAATACTGTCAAAGGTTTGAAAAGCACCCCCACACTCACCATCATCATGGTGGGCAATAATAGCGCGAGTGAAGTATATGTGCGCAATAAAATCAAAACCTGTGAAAGTGTTGGTATGAATGGCATGCTCTTGCATCTACCCGACACCATAACACAAGAAGAATTAGCCAAACATATTCTAGACCTGAATCGTGACGAGACTGTTGATGGCATTCTCGTACAATCACCTCTCCCCGATCATATCAATGCTCAAAAAATCTTTGACCTTATCCATGCAGAGAAAGATGTTGACGGGTTTTCAAGTACCAATATTGCCCGACTCTATAGCGGAGACGAAACTGGGCTCGTACCAGGAACACCAAAAGGGGTAATGAAAATAATTCAGTCCTACTTTTCTACAAAGAAACAGTGCATAGAAAAAGTGCATACGGATGATTCTTTCATTGGATCAAAAATAAATTCCGATGTATGTACTATGCACTGTGCACTGTGCACTTCAAATGATAAAAATCTGGAATGAAAAACTGCCGTCGTGATAGGAAAAAGCACTATCGTCGGCAAACCTCTCGCTCTGCTTCTTTTGCATGCCGGAGCAACCGTGACAATCTGCCATAGTCGTACTCGAGATCTCAGCATGCATACAAAAAATGCTGACATAGTCATCTCCGCTGTCGGGAAAAAACATCTTATCACGGCTGACATGGTAAAAACAGAAACTCTGGTGATTGATGTAGGAATCAATGTCGAGCAAACAGAAGACGGACGAAAAATTTTTGGAGACTGTGATACGGAAAATATCGCAAAGATTGCCGATATCACTCCAGTTCCTGGAGGCGTCGGCCCTATGACTATCGCTCTGCTCCTCTCAAATGTCCTCACAGCCCACAGACTTCAATGAAAAATCTAAAACACTCCCTTCTCGTGACCATGCTCATCATCTGAGGATTTCTCTGCGGGAAATATTTCGCAGAGACTGAGAGACACGAAACAGAAAAACAAGATCCTCCTCGAGTCTTTATTGAGCAATTGAAAACAAAAATGAATATCTCAAAAAATAGAAATGATATTGAAATTTTCCTCAATGGGACGAAAATAACGGACGATATCAAATTGAATCTGAAAAAGTAATGACTCTCTCGTAATTCTTAATTTCGTAATTGAAGATTAGTATATGTATTCTCTCTCCTCTTTTAAAACCTACGACATCCGTGGCGTGTGGCAAACTGAAGTCGATGAACAGTTTGGCCGTATCATGGGCTACGCTCTCGGTCTTCATCTCAAGGGAAAATATACAACACCAAAAATTCTCATCAGCTCAGATGTACGCGCGGCAAATATGATTCTCATTGATGAGTTTTTGAAGGGTATGAAGAGCGCAGGTATTAGCGAAGTGACCCTTGTCGGAAAAGACGAAAAAATACCAGAATACACCTATGGCGTCTGCTCAACACCAATGGCCTACTACGCGGCGATTGATCGATTTGACTGTGCTTGTCTCTTCACAGCATCACATAATCCGAGCGAATACGTCGGCGCAAAAATCGTCGACAGTAAATGCCTCTCCATCAAATCAAGCGACCTGCGAACACTTTTTGAAGAACAGATGCATACAGAAATAGCTGATACAGGACTTCCAGAAATACTTCCCTACACTGATACAAAAATCACAGAACTTCTCGCAGACATAGGGGAAAAATTTCAGACGCTCAAAAAAATCCCAAAAATAACAGTCGATTACAGTCATGGTGCTGCATCACATTTTGAACAAGAATTTTTACGAGAAGTACTACCCGAGGCTGTACATATTTTTACCAATCCCGATGGTAGCTTTCCTGCCCACGATACCGACACATCTCGTTTTTCGATTTACGAGCGTTTGATAGAGGAAATCCAGAAAAATGGAAGCGATTTTGGTTTTATTTTTGATGGTGATGCGGATAGATTTGGTATGGTCACACCTGATGGTAATGTAGTGACTGGTGACATATTGCTCACGATAGTTGCACGAGAACTCCTCACTGACGGGACTGCTGAGAGATTGGGCAGTAAAGAGATATTTCACGAAGTATGCTGCGGAAGGATCATAGGCGACGTCGTGAAAAAATACGGAGGAAATATCCATGTGACACAAGTCGGAAGAGAATCGTTCGTACGGCAAGTGATACAAGAAAATGGTCTTCTCGCTGGTGAAATATCAACTCACCTATTATTCAAAGAATACGGAACCATAGAAATGCCAATCGCTGGACTTTTCTATATACTGAAGGCTCTCGAAAAATACAACAATGCAACTGAGATGATTCATGAGCTCGACATCTATGCGCGATGACAAATATTTCAATTCAAGACTGATAAAAAAGATGAAATCATCGAAGACATCAAGAAAAAATATGCAGACTATGAAATGATTACTATCGATGGAGTCCGTGTGGAAGCTCCAGAATTCTGGTTCACCATCAGAAAATCAAATACTGAACCCATCCTCAAGCTCTCAATTGAAGCAAAGGATCGTGACTTGTACAATAAAATTCTCTCCGAAATGAGAACTTTTTTCCAAGAGTACGGCGCAGTAGAAAAACTCTAAACTCCTCCTATGTTTCTTGGCCTCATCCTCCTCATCACTTTT
>CAZLKD010000063.1:0-5675 GCA_964560015.1 uncultured Candidatus Peribacteria bacterium | reverse complement strand
GCAACCCCTGCGTCCCAAACGCAGTGCGCTAGCCAATTGCGCCACTTCCCGACACGTGTATTGTACAGAAAAAGAAAAAAGAAGAAGTGGAAACAATTGTTTTCTCTTTCTCTTATCGCTTTTCCTTGTCTACTCATGTAGACATGGTGGGTGTGCCTGGATTTGAACCAGGGACCTCGTCCTTATCAGAGACGCGCTCTAACCAACTGAGCTACACACCCATACTAATTCTGGACTTATCAACTGAGTAAAAGTAAAAGAAAAAGTAAAAGAGTGGATTACAATCCGAAACAATTTTATTATCCAGCTACACTACCAGCCTGAGTCTCGAGACAGTACGGTGATTATAAAAGCAAAAAGTAAAATGCAACACAATTTCTCTAAAAGTTCCCTATTCTCTCTCCTCAAATGTTTCTGTTTTGAGTCAGTAGAGTATGATATCTCATTTCCCGAGACGTTTTGTATCGAGTTCTATCTTTTGAATTGCCTTGTGATAGACTTCCTCT
This sequence comes from uncultured Candidatus Peribacteria bacterium, assembly GCA_964560015.1. GTDB lineage: Bacteria > Patescibacteriota > Gracilibacteria > BD1-5 > JAGOOR01 > JAGOOR01. Next base: position 5,169 of record CAZLKD010000063.1, on the reverse strand, counting down.
CCAGAGAGTGCTGCTGGGAGTATATGGGGGAGTATGAGGCCCACTTTTTCTTGTTTTTGGCATAACACTATGATGCCTTCTGAACTTGTATCGAGATCGTCTGGATGATGAAGGAGACGTCGATCAGAATCTCGGAAAATATCAACTCGATACCTGAGCTTCCTTGCCTTTTCTGGATTGTGTATGTATTCTGCAAATCGAGCATCTTGGGCTATCAGTGTCGTGTTTTCTATGAGTTCTTCTACAGCTGTTTCATATACGGGATATATACGACCGCTACTTCATACGACATCTCCTCCATCAAACACAGTTACAAAAACTGGCAGTTTTTCTTTGAGTATTGGGAGTTCAGAGGCGACATCTTTTGGAGTTAAAACTTTTTTTTCAAAGATGAAGGATTCGAGTATGTTTCTAGCGATATTTTGCATATTACTGATGTGAAGAGATATGGATTTTCTCGGAAACAGATTTGTTTTTTATGGCGTGTATGATTTTGAGTATAACGGTACTTATCTCACTGACAACAGGCATTGATTCTTTTTCGTGCCAATAGCATCCCCATAGAGCGAGAGAGATCACCATAACAGTTGGAGTGTACCAAAATAAGAGCGCGAAGATGACTAACGTATTTACCAGAAGAGCACTGAGGATGTCTTCTGAAAGAGGTTCCTTTGCCAATGTTCGAATGACGAGAGGTATGTTTATGATTGGTATTGAGAGTTTTTTATTATCATTGAAAATTCTTGATTCATATTTTTGCGATTCCTCGGCCTGTATGGTTGCCCAATGAGGCAATGTTTCTTTGTGGCTTATGAGATGTTTCGTATAAGAGAGGACACTTCTGAGAAAAATATGACATTGTCCACTTCCTGGGAGTTTTGCCCCCACGAGCTGGATGTCACCACCAGAAGCTACGATGACCGACTGGTACACTACCCAAAATGTTGCCAAAATGACCCATCCGATGACAAGAGTCAGGCTCGGATCTACCCACATCAGTAAAGCTGCGAGAACGAAAGCCCAATTTCCAAACTTTTCTCCAGAATTGAGAAAATTGCCATATTTATGAGAGAGGTATGTCCCCAGAAACGGTATATGTGATGCGAGAAGTGGTGTTTTTTGATCATCTCCCACATGAGCTTTTTCTCCCATGTTTTTCAGTGATAATCATGACAAGTTTTTGAGGCCTATTTTTGGATCCTGACCGCGCATTGCAGTGTAGATTCCCATGACCAGAAATCATAAAAGGATAAAGAAGCCAACAAATAATACAATATGAACCCAAGAGGCTCAAAATATGATAATTGAGGAGAAATTTCTCGATCGAATGAGTGTTATGATGAGCCCGAGAAATGCTGCCTCAAGCAAAGTCGCGTAACGAGCGTGCATACGCACGAATTCATTGCTGAAACGTTCATCCCGAGATAAAAGCATAAAAGGCGCCAAAAAACAGTAACTAATCATGGCATTATGCCTTTCTGTAGTGGATATTTCAGTTATCATAAGCCTAGAATAGCATATTTTTCGCCAGAAAACAAGCAAAAACACAAAGAAAAACGACCCTTTTAAGGCCGTTTTTCTGAGAGAAATATATGGTAACTATTTTCCGACGACGTACCTATAAACCCAAGACGCTACAAATGCGCCACAGATCTGACCTGCGAGGATGACGAGTGCTGTCTTCATCGATATACCAAAGAGTCCAATTCCGAGGAGCACTGCGGGATTGAAAAAGCCACCTGAAACTTTTCAGACAACGACAGCACCAGTGGCCACAACGGCACCGATAGCGAGTCCGAAATAGCTATTTCCAGCCGTGAGACGATTGACAGCAGTGTGGTAGATGACACTTACAAGAGCAAAAGTGAAGAGTGCTTCAGCTATGAAAAAAGCCTTTAGATCGAGAGGTATAGCAAAAGGCGCGAGAGTAAAATGGAGACCATGTTTTGCTACTCAAAAAGCGCATACAGCTCAGAGCAATTGAGCTATGACGTAGCCAAATGCATCTCGAGAAGAGATTTTTTTATTGAGATAGATGCCAAGTGTGACGGCAGGATTGTAGTGCGCACCCGAAGTTGATCCTCCCATGTAGACGAGCGCAGTGAGCGCCATGCCGATATAGAGTGGCGTCAATACGGAGAGGTTGTAGAGGGCACCGATGATGCTCAATACAAAGAAAAATGTGCAGATAAATTCCACGGTATATTTTTTCATAGAAAAAATTAAAGAAATAAAAGAGTAAATTATGCCTCGTTGTTAATGATCTTGTCAATGAGGCCGTATTTGAGTGCCTGTTTGGCATCCATGAAATTATCACGGTCACAATCCTGTCTCACTTTCTCAATAGGTTGACCAGTATGCTTTGCGAGTATAGCATAGAGTGTCTCTCCCGTTTTTAGGATATGTTCAGCAGCGAGTCTGATCTCTGTTGCTTGACCTTCTGCACCACCGAGAGGCTGATGGATCATGATCTCCGTATGAGGGAGGGCATAGCGTTTTCCTTTTGCTCCGCCTGCGAGGATCACAGATCCCATGCTTGCAGCCATACCGACGGCAACAGTGATGACATCGGGCTTGATATACTGCATCGTATCGTAGATAGCGAGACCTGCAGTGACATGACCGCCTGGGCTATTGATATACATTGTAATTGGCGCTTTTGAATCTTGCTTTTCGAGGAAGAGGAGCTGAGCAATGACTGTGTTGGCTACCATAGAATCGATAGCTTCACCGAGAAAAATCACGCGATCTTCGAGAAGTCGAGAGTAGATATCGTAGACACGTTCCCCAGAGGGGGTTTTATCGATAACAGTAGGGATGAGAGTGCTGAGGATAGAAATAGGAAAGCCTTTTTTTCGGGGAAATCTCTTTGCCATAAAATAAATGGGGATATAAAATATATGTTATATGCTATCTGAAAAAGCTTATTATCAAGCATAAAAGTCTGTCTTTACTCTTTCCAATTTTTCCTAAGATGGTGTTATAAATAGTGCATAGATTAAGTACACAGTGCATAGAATCAAATTTTTATGATCATCAGGCTCGATAAATATATGTGTGCTGAATTTCTCGCCCAAGGTGTCACGGACATCAATGTGGATGTAGTGAATTCTGGTTGCGCTGGGTGCAAAATTTCTGTTGTTGCACGCATAGAGAGCGATGATCGTCTCTCATCAGATGAACATCTAGGAATTCGATGCTGGATAAAACCAGAACTTGCTGAAAAACTCGATGGAGCTCAAATTGCTAGAGCAAAATGAAAACTCTACATCGTGAGTAAAAAAATCCAGTCTCGATGTGGTTGTGGCACTTCTTTTTCGTTTGAGAAGAAAAATGTTCCAGTGAATCTTGCAAAGATTCATCGTTTGAAAAATGCTCTCAAAATGAGCCCAGAAGTACGAAAAATATCAGAAAAGCTTCAGACTATACGTTAGTGTCCATGATTTATTTCCCCTGAGTTTTTTTGGGGTCAAGTGGCTTCGGAGTTCGTTCTAATTCTTTTAGCGTAGCATACAGTTCTTTTACCCTCTTTTGATCTTTATGTGTTAGGCCAATTGCTGGAAAATCCGGTCTCTTTATAGGTGGTATCTGTGATATCTGCAATACTCTAAGTTCATTTCTTACAGAAACTTCTTTTTCACAACGTTCAAGCCATGCCTTGTGGAAATCAATATCTTGTTTTTTAAGTTGTATCATTATTTCCTCTGATTTTGCTTGTTCGATTTTTGTGAGTTCGCTCTCAGCTTCTTTTATTAGTCTATTTAATTCCGATATCATTGTTTTTAGGCCTTCTATTTTTCTGACATTGAAATCGTAGTCTGTTTTTGTGGAAACTATTTGAGTTACTTTTGCTTTTGCGCTATCTTGAGCATGAGCAACTGGCTGAGATGTCAGCAATGCAGAGGCAAATGCAAGAGAGGAGAGGAGGGTGTGTTTCATGAGCATATAATAACATATATATTTTATTTTGTCAATTTATGTCATAATTACAGATAGTCCAAGAGAGATTCTTTTTTTTCCGGGTTTCATGGTAAATCGAGAAGCCCCGGGTATTTTTTGAAGAACCCAACAATAGATTTTAAACTGTTATCTCAGATGTTCATGGTAATTCCTGCAAGTACCCGAACTCCTACCTGTCGTTCTAGGAGCGAAATAGCTACGCTGAGGCAACAGATTGATGTATTCACTCCTCACTCCGTGAATCTCGTTCAAGATGATTGAGCTTGAGAAAAATATTCTATCTGTTTTTTACGCTCAGGATCATTTCTTGTAAAGAGTCACCAATTATTCTTTTGGAGAATTATGACTTGCTCTCGAGCAGTATCAATGATTTTTCTAATTGGCTCAATCGTTGGGCCACGTTCTCTATATTCTATGATGACCACGGGACCTCATTGAGCGAGACATGCTCGAAGGTGTCTTTGTATATTTTGTGTTAATTTTTTAATTCGGAATTCCCAATTTAACACACCGTGCCAAGACATTTCCTGCATATCAGTGATAATGAGACCATGCTGAGGGCCGTATGGTCAAAAATCTTGAGTTGTTCAAAACATATAATCTTTATATATCGAATATAATATTTGTCAATATTTCTCAAACTAAAAAAGATATCTCTTCAATACAATGCGGTATATGCCTCAATTCAAAAATCTCCTCACCAAGTGAGTTTCTCGTATCATCGAAGAAAAATCTCTCACTAAACGACTCGAAAGTGGTAAAAAACTTCGTATAAAATTTGGTATCGATCCGACAGCACCAATTGTGCATATCGGCCATGCGGTTCCTATTTTGAAGCTTCGTGAATTCCAAAAACTTGGTCATGAAATCATTGTCCTCATCGGAGATGCAACCGCACAAGTAGGGGATTCGTCAGACAAGGACGCAGAACGTCCGATGCTCAGACGTGAAGAAACTCTCAAAAATGCAGAAAAGTATCTCTCATACTTTGGGAAGATTCTTGACCTCAAAAAAGTCGAAGTGTACTACAATAGTGAGGGACTCGATGCTGTGAATTTCTGCGCTGTAGGGGAGCTCGCGAAAAATTTCTCAGTGGCAGAGATGCTTGATCGTGATAATTTTTCAAAACGCTACAAGGCTGGTATCCGTATCAGCCTCCAAGAATTCCTCTATCCTATCATGCAAGGATACGATAGTGTCGCAATTGCC
>CAZLKD010000062.1:0-5681 GCA_964560015.1 uncultured Candidatus Peribacteria bacterium | reverse complement strand
ATGATAAAGCTGGAGAGCGAGATTCGGTTCCCCTAAATACTTTAGGTACTTTTGGTAACAAAAGTACAGAATCATTGAAGTACATGCAGACTCTCCCCTGAGTCGGCGTGAAGACAGCAAAAGTCGTCCTCTCTCATCTCTACGATATGCCCTTTATCGGTGTCGATACGCACATCCACCGTGTGATGAATCGAATGGGAATCGTGAAAACCAAAACGCCAGAAGAGACAGATAAAAAACTCGAAAAACTCTTGAGCGAAGATCAGAAACGCACCATGCATCATGCGATAGTCCTCTTCGGACGATATATCTGCACTGCGAAAAAATGTAAATGCTCTGAGACTCCTCTTGCGAAGTGGTGTGAATGTGAGGAGTGTAGAAAGTGAATTGTAAAAAGAGGAAAATACAAGATAATTGAATCTAACAATTAAAATATGTCCTTTGTTATTACTTTAAATGTACGTGAAGGTATAGTTATGGCTTCTGACAGTAGAATCACTCTTAACTCTCAAGAAATTGGAACAAATGGTACACCAAGTCTGAATGTCGCAGTTGGAATGTCGGACTCAAATTATAAAACTTTTTTAGCTTACAATAAAATCGGTGTATCAACTTGCGGGCAAGCAGATATAAAATGAGTACCTCTTTCATGATATATAGAAACGTTTATCAGAAATCAACAAGACTGAGACAGTATCACTCCAAAAATATTTTGAGAAAGAATTAAAGATCACTTTAGAACTTATAATCCAATTCCCAATACATATTTCCATGTTGCTTGATATGTTAATGAGTCTGGTGTTTTAAAGCAACAAGTATTTAAAATTGATGTAATTAAAGACACAATTGGATTAACCAACCCTGAAGACCCTTCAATTTGAGAAACACAGTGAGCAATTTGGGATGGAGAAAGTGATATACTGGCAAGAATAATAAAACCTCTTTTTATACAGGTACCCTGAACAACTACTTTTAACATGATGCCGACTTTTAACATACCCTGGAATTTCTTCACTCTGCAAGATGCAATTGATTTTGCAATCTTTGGTATACGTTCAACAATTGATACAATGAAATTCCAGCAAAGAGCAAAAACAGTTGGTTGACCAATAGATGTCCTTGTGATTAAGCCAACAGAGACGTTATGGGTTTCAAGAAAAGAGCTGCATTCGTAATATTACGACTATTGAATAAAAGGAAAATTTAGTAACATTTAACTCATCTTATGACAAAACAAAAAATGAACTATTTTGATATTAATAAGGTTATATGGCCTGTCAGTATATTATTATCTAGTATTGTGATTGGTTATTCAATTTATGCAGTTCAAATAAATAAACAAGAATCAATCGCACATGAAAATGAAAGAAAAATTGAAGAAAATAGATTAACTAATGAATCGAAGCTAGAGCAAGAAAAGGCAGATAAAATTTTTAGCAATAATTTAAAATGTCAGACTCTCTTAAAAGAGTTAAAACAAAGATGGAATAATGTCGTTGGAATTTATTACAGTGATTGGCAAAATTCATGTGTAGTGAAATACACAAAAAATGGAATTGTGGAAGAAGGACCTGTTGAAGGTATGCAGGATTCTAATTAATTTTATGTTTCAAAAATACCGCGACTATATCAACGATAATCCAAAAGGAGATTGGTTCAAAGCGAAGCCCTTTGGCTGGTGATGGACTCCTGTGACGTGGCAGGGATGGTCTGTTATCGTGGTATACATCGCCCTTATCTCGTTCCTTGTATCTATACGTGAAGAAGATATCCCAGGAAATCCTGATTCAGGAAGTAATTTCCTCACCCACGCATGACCTATCATTGTGCTGACGGTTATTCTGATTATCATAGCCTACAAGAAAGGAGAAAAGCCTCGCTGGCAATGGGGTTGGCCAAAAAAGAAATAATCATATCCTATCAATATGCTCGAACTACTCTGGTGACTGAAAACTGTGGCGATGATGGACGTGTGGACTATCGAACACGTCCTCAGTGGCTTATCCGTCTGACATAGCGTCAGAAAAAATAACCACAAAGTGTTTAAGAAAAAACTCTGACTCGACGAGTGTGCTATTATGACGAGACATTTTGATATCATTGGTGTACTCTTTCTCGCATATCTCTGGGAAACTATCGAACATTACCTCGAAACGGGAGTCGCTGGAAAGGCAGTAGAGTATTGGTTTCAGGGAGTGGAATATTGGCCCAATAGAATCATCTTTGACCCACTGGCACTCGTGATAGGGTATCTCATCGCAAAAAAATATCCGGGACTCGTTATCCCCGCACGAATCTGTTCACTCATCTGGCTCTCTGTCCATATCTTCATCTTCCCCCATTCGATGTATTTACAGGAAATGTTTTAAAAAAATTCATGAAACTCATACAAAAAGCAGTCATCAAACAAGGAGAAAAATACCTCATCGGTTTGCGATCAGAAAAAGCAAAGTACTTCCCTCTCCATTGGGATTTTCCTGGCGGAAAACTCGAACCTGATGAAGATCCATTTGAAGGTATCGCCCGAGAGGTAAAAGAAGAAACCAATCTCGATGTGAAGCCTCAGGAGGTAATTGGTGTGTATCAATTTGATATAGATGGAATTGGGGAGGAGACTCATCAATTTACGATATATTCGACTGAGATTCTCGGCTGAGCGTTGCAACTCAGTGATGAGCACCTCGAACACCGCTGGGCCACGAAAGAAGAAATAATGGAATTACCGAGAGAGCCGTATTTTGTTCCATTTTTTGAAGAGCATTCATAAGAAAATTTTCTACTACCGAAATAGGGATCCATTGCCGAAGTGGAAATAATTCATACTATTGAGACCATGAAATCAAAATTGATATACGTTGAATTAAAAAGCGGGTACAACGACAATGGGCCCGCATGGATTGGCATGGGGTTGTATAATCGAACTGGCCAAACTATCTATTTCAATGGTAAAATCTTCAAAAATGGAAAAGGTGTCTCGAGCAATCATTATGATGCCGAGAGCCATGAAGAGTATTGGATATCAGGGGTCAAAAAAGATGGAACAGATAGGCACAAATCTGGCTCTGGCGTCATCCACATTGATGAAAGTATCGTGAGTGACTATTGTGAGCTCGTCGGACTATCATCCCTCCCAAAGGGTAAATTTAGAGTAGTAAAACTCGATAATATCCCAGCAAAAGAAAAAGGAACAGATATCGCCAACAAAAAGAAATAATTTATTTTTCACTCATTCATATGGGCAAATTAAAAAGTATCGGCTCTGTGGTAGTAGGATTTCTCACAGTCGCTGTCCTCTCAGTCGTCACTGATAAAGTTCTCGAAAATATGGGATATTTCCCCTCTGTTGACGCGTGACTCTTTGATACCAAGCTTCTCGTCATAGCATTTCTCTATCGGAGCATCTATGCTGTTCTCGGTGGATATATCACAGCAACACTTGCTCCAGGTAATCGTATGAAGCACGTAAAAATATTAGGAGTTATTGGAACACTTGGAGGCATCGCAGGCATTTTCGCTGGATGGAATCTCTCGGATCATTGGTACCCTATCGCCCTCGCTATCACTGCATTTCCTCTTGTGTGGCTCGGTGGAAAAATGAAGAAATAATTTTAATACATATGAAAATAGGAATTATTGGCTCCATGCACTTTAGCGAGAAGATGATTGAGGTTGCAAACGAGCTCAAAAATATTGGACACGAGCCCATTCTGTCAAATTTTGTTCATACTTTCATAGGTAAAAACAATACAGAAAAAGAAGCAATAAAAATTGAACAAAAAATTACAGAAAATGCGATGAAGCGTGATTGGGAAAGCATGAAAGAAGCGGATGCGCTGCTCGTGATAAATCTAGAGCGACATGGTATCGAAAACTATATCGGCGGAAATACACTTTTTGAATTAGCGGCTGGCTACTTCAGTAACAAAAAAATATATCTCTAGAATCCAATTCCAGATATAGAACTCTACAGAAGTGAATTAGAAGCAGTAGGGCCAACCATTTTATATGGTGATGTCTCAAAAATAAGTATTTCATAATTTATAGAGAGATGATTGAGCATCAAACATTTGAGAAAATAGATTTCATAAAAGAAAAACTCGAAGAAGGATACGAATCCTGCACTTTCACCCAGTGCAATTTTGTCGGAGCGAATCTCTCAAGCGTGAAGTTCTCAGAGTGTGACTTTGTGAATTGTAATATGAGCAATCTCATCGTCACAAACACTGCACTTCGCGATGTACAATTTCGCGACTGCAAACTCCTCTGAGTCGGATTTGGAAATTGTGATAGTTTTCTCTTTGCCGTTTCATTTGAAAAATGCATTCTTGGTCTCTCCTCATTTCACCGACTCAAAATGCGAAAGTCACAATTTATTGAATGCTCTCTCCATGAAGTATCATTTGTTGAGACGGATTTGGGTGAATCAGTATTTGATGAATGTGATTTTTCTCAGGCACTCTTTGAGAGAACCATTCTCGAAAAAGCAGATTTTCGCACCTCCTATCACTACATCATCAACCCCGAGACAAATAAAATAAAGAAGGCAAAATTTTCCCAGTCTGGCATTGCAGGGCTTCTCCAGTCGTACGATATTACCATCGAATAAAAAAAGAGTAAAATCCTCTTTCATATTACTTTCCTTGCTGATTGTCAAACTCCTTGATAGCCTATATATAGTAAATGTCCCACATTATAAATAGGAGAAGCTGAGAAAGTGCTATACTCACGACTCTATTTCCTAGCCATATTATTATGTCTGATGAAGATCAAACTGTTGTAGACCCTACTGCTACTCCTGCGCCTGAGGTTGTCGAAGAGACTACAGAAGGTACAGATGCTCCTGCTGAAGAAGGCACTGAGCCAACTACAGAAGGTACAACTGCTGAATAATCATTTTTTGATTACTCTCATAAAAAGCACCTTCGGGTGCTTTTTTATTTATAGACACATCACTCATCATACATAGAATAATATTTCACAATTTTTTAACGATACAAACATGAAAAATAAAACCATACAAACAGAAATAGATGCATCCTATCTCTACGAGAAACTTGCAAAAAATGAAAAAGACACAGTCATAGCTGATGTCTATAAACAGATGAGCGACATTGAACGAGGACATGCAGAGGCTTTTGCAAAGAAAGCGAATATCGATCTCGAAAATCTGATGCAACCGAGTGGTCGAGCAAAGACACTGAATCTCATCGGACGAATATTTGGCTACGACTATGTCCTGGGGATTCTCATGAATACGGAAAAAAGTCTCTCCAATGGTATCCTCATGGCCAAAAAACAACACGGCATGCCCATCACAGGAACAGAGACAAATCATGTCACGATACTCCGATGAATCCTCGATCGAGAAGCGAATATGAGTAGCGAACATATCACGAAATTTGAAAAACAACATCGCTCAGTCGGAGGCAATGCTATACGTGCCGCTGTCCTCGGTGGCAATGATGGTCTCGTCTCAAATTTTAGCCTCGTCATGGGTATCGCTGGTGCTACTGCTGGGAATCAAGGGGTTCTCCTCGCTGGTCTCGCAGGTCTCCTCGCTGGGGCGCTCTCGATGTCTCTCGGAGAATGGATATCGGTGAAGAGCTCCCAGGAACTCTATGAAAACCAGATGGAAGTAGAGATGGAAGAACTCGAGACGAATCCTGAAGGAGAAAAACATG
>CAZLKD010000061.1:0-5763 GCA_964560015.1 uncultured Candidatus Peribacteria bacterium | reverse complement strand
ATGCTCGCCGATGGCGTAACTGAGGCGAAGAGTTTTGAGCTCTACTTTTTTTGTATTGGCCTGATTTTTCTTTTTATTTTTCTTTTCGATAAAGAGATGTTTCTGCCAATCAATGATCTTTGCTATGACGACGCCATCACCTTTGTTGGCAACCTCTACGAGATCGAGTTCTTGTTCTCGAGCTTTCGTGAGTGCTTCTTGGAGTGACATCACTCAGAGCTGCTCTCCATCTTCTGAGATGACTTGTATGTTTTGAGCAATAATTTGCTCATTCATTCGTTTCTTTGGTTGTTGCATCGAGTATTACTTTGAAGAAAGTTTGGCGAGCATGCCAGCAAAACGAGATTTTTTTCTCGCAGCGTTGTTTTTGTGTATGAGGTTTTTCTTCGCCAATGTATCAATAATTTTCTGGAGCTTTGGGAAAGATTCAGTAGCTTCTTTTGCTTGATTACCAGCGATGAGACGCTCGAAACCAACACGTGCTTCACGGAAGAGATCACGGAAATGATCGTTTCTGAGACGACGAGTAGCATTCTGACGGAGTTGTTTCTTAGCAGACTTGAGGATAGGCATAGGGAACTGATTATTACGCGGAAAAATAAAATGTTCAGCCTGGTAATTCTTTCTTTATTTTCGAACTACTTCGGAGAATGGAGAGACTCAAAAAGGAAAACCTCTTTGCGCCGACATCACAAAAAGTCAGGAGACACTCTGTCTTTTCTTGTTCGTTATCTTATGGAAAGAGTTTTTTTGTCAAGATATTTATTTTACTTTTTCTTGCATATACTGCTTTCCAATGAAATGGCTCGATTCACTTCTCCGTACCAAAAAAAAACACACGAAACTCTCGTGAGATACCAGCGTGGAACAAAATCTCAATAAAAAAAGTCATCGCGATATAGGGAAGCGTACAAAAATCATCAGTCTGTCTCGTGAGATTTTCCATGAGATTCACACGGAATACAGCGCTTTTTCCTGGGAGAAACTTATAGATAAGGGAATTGAGAGGGCTTCTCAGATATGGGCAAATATGACCACGGGTAAATGGGTGTTGGTGATTTTTTTGATTTTTCTTTCCTATATTGTGTACGGGCTCGGTTTTCTCATCCGCACGGAAGACAATGTCCAAGCTCTACTCGATAATCCAGGACAAGTGGTAGCAACAGAGTGACAACATCGGATCAAATCACTCTTTCAGGATTATCAGATCATGGGATTTGTCGCCAATAATCCTATATTTCCACTTGAGCCACTCGCAACGTATGGAAATATTCTCTCGCATGTACGTGCAATGACGACCATCCTACACAACTTACTTGGTATACAGTCAGAGTTTTATGAGTGGCGTGAGTCAAGTCATACACAGAGTATTTTCCCACTTCTCGATGATCTCTTCCCGTATCTCTCAGATATTGCTCATGAAGCGGAAAGTATCGAAACTCTTGCAAAAAAATTTATCGATAGTGATCACGCGCAAGGATTCGAGAGTGTAAAAAAATCTTTTGAATCTTTCATAGCACATCAGGACATCTGGTATGCTCTTCTCGGAAAAAATGGTCCTATTCGCATACTCCTCCTCAATCAAAATAGTGATGAACTTCGTGCTGGTGGAGGTTTTCCGGGAACTGCATTTATTATTGAATTTAATGGTGGAAAGCTCACACGTTTTCAGTTCTATGATATCTATGCACTCGATTGGCAACTCAAGTGATATCGACCTTCTCCAGAGGGTATTAACCAGTTCCGATCTCGTGAATATCCAGGGAAATCTGCTGAATTTGAGATTCGTGACGCCAATTATTATCCAACATTTCATGAGAGCGCGACAAAAATAGATGAACTCACACGTACTGCCGGTATTGGTTCTGTCGATCTCGTGGTGGGCATCAACCAGAAATTTCTCGAAGATGTCATCAAAATCGTTGAACCAATCAAGCTCCCCGGGATAACAGTTCCCATCGATCATTATAATGCGATGCTCGTCCTCTCTATGCTCGTCGAAGGTAAAAAAACACTCACCGATACGCCAAAATGAACGGTTAAAACGCTCGGTGATTCCATATTTCACACACTCCAAAGTGAACACAAGATGAATCAAGCGCTCTACATCTTTGCTTCTCATATTTTTCGCGGAGAGATCATCGCGGGTTCTCCGAGAGCAGATGTGCAAAAAGCACTCGATGATGTGGGTATTTTTGAGCGCTGGCGCGGAAAGAAGTGAGACTGGGTGTACCCACTCTTTACCTCTATTTCCCGTAATAAATCTGATAGATTGATGGAGAGAACGTTTGAAATCAACCAGGTAAATACGTGTGAGAGACTTCTTACACTTTCACAAAAACATTGGTATGACCTCGCTGAACAAAACCGTATTCAGGATCTCGCGAGAAGTCTCTGAATGGCAGATAAGATAGGCCTTTTACTCCCTGTCCAATGAGGAGGAGACAATGTCCAATACCTTCGCTTTATCCTCCCTCCAGGAACGAAATATCTCCCAGAGCCTCGATCAGCATTTTCATTCCTCGAAACGACGGAGCTCTATACAAGCATTCATGGCTATGAGACGACGAGCCCTGGGACGACTTCCACCCTCAAGATCCACTATATTCTCCCTGAGGGATACTGCGATACACGGACTGAGTTTTTCAAGCAGCCAGGCCTCAGAAATACGCGCGTGGTAATAAAAAAAGGAGCACAGGTGCTCTATCAGACATTTTACGAATAACGCCTTTTCCGTCATACTCGGGCTTGACCCGGGTATTCAGTAGATATACTAATTCTTGAGTTCTTTTTACTTTTTGTACAAAAAGTAACAAAAGTATTTAGGGGAACTGAAACTCGCTATAGACCAAGTTCATCCCGCTCTCTGTATTCATCCCGCTCAAACAGTCATTCCCCTAAAAACCTATTTCCTTTAGCTTCTTGAATTCATGTTCCAATTCCAATTTTTCAAAATCCCAAAAACCCTCTCTCGCTCGTATTGTACACGGGCACTTCAGACACTGGAGAAAGTCGTCAAAAAACCACAGCAGGGAATTATCAATCTGATTGTGATCAGCGAAGAAGAAATGGCTCGAATGAATAAGCAGTTTCGAGGGAAAGAAGGCCCGACGGATATCCTCACATTCTCTTACCGCAATAAGTCCGGACTTAGAGTTGCTGAAAGTCCGGACTTTATAGTAGGAGAAATCTATCTCTGCCTCGAAAAGATTAAAACCTATGCACAAGAACGTGGTGTGACCTACAAGGAACAACTCGAATACATAATCATTCATGGTCTTGTACATCTGATGGGGTATGATCATGAGAATGATACGGATTGGAAAAAGATGGAAAAAATAGAGAAAAAAATTCAATCCGAAATAGAGCAATAAAAAAACCTCCGAATATTCGGAGGTTTTTTTATTTGCAGAAGAGAATTAATTAATCTCGTATTTGAGAGAAACGACGATATTTACTTCTTGTGACCCAGCTTCGATAGTAGGAGCGGCGACCGCTTCACTTTTTGCCATGTCCATCATCACGCCTCCACCGCCACGACCATAGTAGATAGGTGATGAATTTGATTCGCTGATATCGAGGAGTCGGCCAAGAGAAAAACCACCAGCCTTTGCCATTGCTTCCGCCTTTTCTTTTGCTTTCTTAAATGCTTCCGCACGAGCAGTATTTTCTACGCTCGTTGGATTATCAAGAGTGAAATTGATCTGAGAAACAGAATTTGCTCCATTTTTGACGACACCTGTGAGGAGACTGCTGATGAGTTTGAAATCACGTATTTTCACATTGGCACTTTGTTGTACTGTGTATCCGACGATTTCAGCAGGAGGACAGACTTTCCCAGAGCTATAGTCGCATGCAGTTGTCTGATAACGTGGGCTAATTCCGTACTGTTCTGTTTTGATATCTGCTACTGCGATACCCTGTTTTTTTACAAAATCGAGAGCCTTGTTCATCTTTTCTGCATTGTCACTCTGAAGTTTCGCTACATCGGTACCACCTTCAGTGATAACCTGAAATGAGAACTCAGCGACATCTGGTGTACCAGTTGCCTTGCCATCACCTGAGACAGTGAAGCTCCGAAAATTAGTAGGCTCGCTGGCTCTATCGTAGACCTGTGAAACGCGGAAAAGTACGTAACTCCCGACGGCAAGAGCTATCACGAGGACGAGCCCGAGTAGGTTTTTAAGAGAAGAATTCATAAGGGGGTTTAAAAGTAGCCCTAGTAGTATACCTCTCTTGTATTCTTTCGAAAGTTTTTAGGCCTTGCCGATAGGGATATTCTTTTACAATTTCGAGTAAAATCAGATATTACGGATGAGAAATATATCTTTCTCAGGCCTTTTTGATAGCTTTGTGAACTTCTGGATTTCATTGAGGAAACTTCTCTATCAATGCCCGGCTATCATATCATAACCCAAAAACATCATTGAGCGCAACAGCAACGGCAGGGCTTCGATTGATACCCCGATCGCATTGAACCAGCAAGGCGCTCACCTGATCTCGATATTTTGCAAAATCTATAACCATTTCTCTGGCAATATCATCTGTTATGCTTATGGGGCCTGCCTGAAATGGTCCAACGTTGTCATCAAATATATACTCTGATATTCTCAGATACAGAGGGTTTGCTGGAAGCGGTTCGTAGGTGCGTCGACTCGAAAAAATTCGGAGTGCGTAAGTGGGTTTATCAGGCACAAACTTCTCAGCAACATCGAGAGAGAGAATATGGAGGTCCATGTTTTAAATAGTATCTCTTTTGATAGAAAGGCAAAATTATTTGACTAAAATACAGTTTTCTCTATAAAAGTTGTATGTATAAGTCAAGATTTGTCTATCCTGATATCGAATTTTGAGGCGAGGATGTCTCTCTGGATCAACTCAGCAATACCACGCTTCATCTTCTGGCACTACGAGCCCCAGCGCTTATGTATAGTCTTTCTGAAGCATCGAAACACAGGTTTCGTGATTATATAAACCAAAATCGTGATAGATCAGTGACAAATCTACTTCTTGGTAAAATGTTTGATAAACGTACTCTGTCAATTGAAACTGTTGCTAAAAGAGTACGTGTGGCCCTCGTGAATTTGATCTGACAAGAAACAGTCAATGAACTTGTTCAGCGCAAGGTGGTATGACAGAATGAGCTTTTGGAAAATATGCAAAGGATGTTTTTTTCTGAGAAAAGTTCTTTTGCGCAGTCAGGTATCTTTGTTTCTTGTGCTGTAGAGAAAATTGTGTCTTCCCATAAAACTTTCTTCCACCCTGAACATCTCAGAGATACTCAAGTTGATTTGATAGTTGCTTGTGGCGTAGATACACTTGAACATCCATTTCTGCAGTGATCGGTACGAAAAATATGCTGAAAAGTTGGGCGGCTTCTTCCTCCTCGTAAACAGGTTGATAGGACCATTCTTAAGGATCGCAAGAGAGTCGGGGCCTATACGGATGATCCTAACAAATTAGAGGTTGTTATAGGAGACTCTACACTTGGCTATCCAGAGCCACAGGTAGATGAGTCGGGTGCTCTGATTATTGCTCTTTGTCCTACTACTGTCCGAAGTGTATCTGGCGAATGGAATGATACAAACAATATAAAAGGCTATCAGATAGTAGAGGCAGTAGTAAAAAGAGTACTCGAAGGATGATCAAGAATAGCTCTTTCACAGAGGCCCTTTACTGATATTGATTATAATGCTTCGTCTCTCGTCCGAAGAACAGATATATTTGAAATACCGCTTGATATATGACCCTATGATGCGGATA
>CAZLKD010000060.1:0-5843 GCA_964560015.1 uncultured Candidatus Peribacteria bacterium | reverse complement strand
TCCAAGGTACGAGCCTCAATACTAAAGAAGAAGATTTCCGACATATCATCATGCCGCTCAAGATCTAAATATCTTTGTAAACAACATATTCAAAGGTATAATCAATACATGCACTTCGACGATTCTCTCTATCATGGGGTTATACCGGATGTCGCTCCGGGTAAATTATGCATAATCTGAGATGTACATAATCGTCATGGACAATTCATGGACAGAGTTCATGAATTTTTAAATAAACATCCGGACGGACAAATTATCCAGTTGTGAGATTTCTGCGGGGCAAAAGAGAGTTGGGAATATTTCTTGCGAGACATGATTTCAAAAGAAATACAAAAAAAAGTTAGAATACTTCTCGGTAACCATGATGATGGGGTACCTCTTCGCGATAAGCTGAGCTTGCAAGATTATGCCGAATCACAAGATGGAGATATAATCTCGATTCGAGGAGCAGAAACCCCGGCATTTGCTCGAATACAGTGAAGAAATCACCACGATGAAGAACTCAATGATACACAATTTGCAGATATAATGAAAATAATTCAAAAGCGTGTTCACCAACCACGTGTTGTCATTACTCATGATGGCCCAATATCAGCAGTACAAAAAATGTGGCCCGAAAGAACAAAAGAGCCATCGAAAACAACGAGAAAATTACAAGAAATATTAGAAATGATGCAACGACTTCCAAAACATCCCGTATGAACCACTTGGATTTTTGGACATCATCATGAACATCAAAAAGAAATCAATGGGGTAGATTTTAGAGCCATTGGTGAGCTCGAAACATTCGTGATATAAAGATTATGCAGACCTACTATTTCGCCCTCCTCTGAATGATTTCCAATGCGATATTTGCATGGCCTTTTCTCGTGGGAGTTTGGAAAAAAAATATCTCTCTACATCCCTATTCGTGGCTTCTCTGGATACTCGTCGGAGGGATTAATGCCTACTGACTCTACTCTCAGGGAAATTTCATCGCCTTTGTCGCACAAATCTGGGGCATGCTCTTCTGGTGTGTCTATTGCATCTATTGATTCATGACCGAGGAAAAAATTAAATTCAATTGGATCGATGGCATCTGTCTCGCAGGTGGTCTTATGTCTATCGTGATTCTCATCGTTTTTGGTCTGACAGAGGCAGTAGTTGCCATAGTTATCGTCGATATGATAGCTATCGTCCCAACCTGGAAAAAGATCTATTACCATCCGGAAAATGATAGAATACTTCCGTGGTTTTGAGGTTTGAGCACATTGATCCTCTATCTTCTTTCCCTCGAACATATGAGTTTCGAAAGTTCACTTTTTTGGATATACTTGATAATAATCAACACGGGAACAGGATTCTATATTATGCTAAGAAGGAAACAGCTATGAACATAACTTGCTATCAATTCAAACACTATTCGAATACAACTCTTCAAATACAAGAGGCTCTTCAGGTTGTGGTGGGTAATAATGGTTCAGGAAAATCGACACTGTGCGAAGCAATATCAATCCTCATCAATGCCAGCAATCCCCATCACACGAGTTGGGAAGAAAAGGCTTCATTTACAAGCCTCTCCCCAGCCCTCTCCAAAGGAGAGGGGGAAGAAAAAAATTCAGACGAATTCCACCTTCCTTCGGAAGGGGGTAGGGGGGTAGGCTTCAGGGAATGGGCTCTTCGTCTAGAGCTCTGAGAAATACTTTTTCAATCTCTCTTCGACGGAAAAAATCGCTCACCAAAGTGGTATATGGGCGAGCAGTCATGTTCCAAACCAAAATATGAAGATAAGATGCCATATCGAGCTTTTTGGATACAGAGTGATCATCTCCGTGTTATCTCTGGTGAGCCAAGCGAACGGAGGAATTTTCTGGACGAAATGCTTGTCTTTGCCAGTCCCGTCTACGATAAAATCCAGAAAAATTACCGAACTGCGTTTACTTCAAGAAATAGAGTAATTCAGTCTATACTGGACCGTGAAGCCACCAAATGAGAGCTCTCTTCGTGGAACACGCTCCTCGCCGAATACGCTGTCCAGGTCATCCATGAAAGAAGAAAATTTTTTCAATGGCTCAATTCCCCGTCATTCCAGCCAAGCGAAGTATGAGCGCGAGGTGGAATCCAGTCTGAAACAGTATCTGATTGACTGGATCCCCGGGTCTCCACTCCGTTCCGCCCGAGGATGACGGCGAGTCGGCTCTGAGATACTCTCCAGCTCCCAGGACCAGTCAGGATCGAACTCATGGAACGACATCCGCTCACAGAGGTCACAAAAGAGCAATTTTTAAAACTCCTCTCAGACTACACTGAGCGTGATCTCGTCGTCGGTCGAACAACCGTTGGTCCGCACCTCGATGAGATTAGTTTTTCTGTCGAAATAAACGGTGTGTGGCAACCCACAAAGTACATTCTCTCCCGTGGGGAAAATAAGATTCTTCTCCTCGCTTTTATACGTCTTCTGGGAAAATACGTCGAGGAAATCTCTGGTAAAAAACCGCTCTTTCTCCTCGATGATGTCCTCTCAGAACTCGATTCTGACCATACGCAGATTCTTTGTCATCTTTTTGAAGATGCCACGACAATCATGACAACACAGCCCAATCATACGGCAGGTCTCCCGAATAGTATTGTGAAAATCGAACTCTAGTGTTTGACAAAAAATAAATGCTATTAAACTAGTAGTTAATTATGAATAGAAACCCAAATTTCAGCTATTGACGTGAGGTTACTTGACCTTATTTATATAGAACAACACTACGAGGAAGTTCTGTAGCACTTATGGGTGCAATATCACTACGTAGAGAATTAGCAAGGTTGGTACAAGCAGAAAAGGCTTCAAAAACTACATCCATTTTAGATAAAAATATTTAATTCGAGTATTAATAAGTTTGCTGTTCTCAACGATTGCCCTCTCAACAAAAACCACTATACTAGCGTCAATACATTTGACGCTTTTTTTATGCACATTCTCATCATTACCGCTCATCCAAGTACTCACGGTTTTACTCATGCCATAGCCCAGAAATATCGGGAAACCAAAGAAAAAAATGGCCATACGGTAGAAATTCTCGATCTCTACACGACAGAACTCCATATGGATTTCTATCATTACGAAGAAAAAGCTGACATGAAGGCGCCCGATCCTGTGCGAGAAGCACTTCAGGCAAAAATAACTGCTGCAGATGAGCTCGTCTTCGTCTTCCCTATTTGGAACGTGAATGTTCCTGCTATTCTCAAAAATTTTATTGATGGCGTTTTTACCGGTGGCTTCGCCTACCAATATACCAAGGAAACGATCATATTCCCAAAAAAACTCCTCGTCGGAAAGACAGCACGCGTATTTTGTACCTGTGACGCATTTGGCCTTCTCTATTGGCTCATTGGTAATCCTCTTCGGGTCATTCTCCAGATAGGCGTTCTCGGCTGGTACGGCATCAAGGTCAAAAGCTATACCGTCTTTGATCGTATGAGAAAAAAGACTCCGGAAGACTGTCAAAAGATGCTCAAAAAGGTAGAGAGGATTGCTGGATAAGTTTGACAATGATTCGATTCAATGATAATATTCTAATCATTGAATATGGATTCACTCCACACACATCTGATACCTCGCCACAGCACCTCACAAAATAACGCCCCTGGACTCATTTCAGATTCTACTGAAGATGATTTAACAGAAGATGCTCTTGTCGAAGAAGAACCGGAAAGAAAACCTACCATACATGTCATACCGAGATCAAAACCACAAGTTAATCCACAAACTGTTATACGCAAAAGGCAAAGCCCTACTCTACCGTATCATCTTTGGATATTTGGACCTGTCTGATCAGAAATAAAAGCTGTATCACACGCATTAAATCAACTTTTAGGCTATTCAGCCAAAGAGGTAGATGTGATGGGTCTAATAATGCGAGAATACCATAGACAATTACATGAATTTTCTCCTAACGAATTAGCAGATGCTGAAAATCGTATTGCCCAAGCACTTGTCTATAATGGTGAGTGTACAATTGCACGAGTTGAGGAGGGTGAATCATCTTTTTCAACCGATGCGCTCAAATTAATGAGACAGAATTGAGTATTTATCTCTCTCGAAGAAAATGACCCAGAAAGTTCCGCACAACGAGTGATAGATGCAGTGAAAAGAGGCGAGAAAATACCGCTCCCCCTGAGTACACTGAGTAGGGATGAATTAATTAGAAAATTTAGTGCCATATATCAAGCTCAGGAAAACGTAAGAAACGTTGCCCATGTCCATGCCAACATAGGAAGTGCGCCAATACCTGATCTGGTGCGTAAAATTTTAGCAAACGCATCCCTGGAATCATTTCTATCGTAGAAAAGGAGGTTGCAAATATTGTTTTATATATAAACTATTGAGCAGTAAAATATGCTCTTTAGGAAAAATATATCACCCTCCGAATCACAAGTTATGGATTTTTTTAAATCCCTGATGGAGGCCAGCCATGCTGTCCATCTCTTTGTTGAAAAGGTATTTTTTGCTGAGAGCGATATCACGATGATACAGTTTGGCATCATCAAACAGCTCATTGCCAAGGGCGGGACAGTCGAAGCTATGACCGATCTCTGGTGCGATCATCACACTACAAGAGGAAACCTCTCTGGCGTCATAGATCGTATGATAGATGCTGGCTTTGTATCCCGGAAGGAAGATAAGGCTGATCGACGTCGCAAACATATCACGCTCACAAAACTTGGACAAAAAAAACATGACGAAATAGAGACCCTGATGAGAAAACAGATACCAGCATTGAGAAAAAAAATACAAGAAATCCCTCTCGAAAGTGTCACGACATCCCTCCAGATGATTCGTGATGTGCATATTAACGCTCTTAAATAATTTTTATGAAAAAGAAAATCATCATCACTCTCCTGCTCGTCGCCATAGTTTTGATACTCAAAAATCTCTTTTGAGGGACAAAAGAAGTCGTCGTTGAGGCGCCAACTGGCCGTACACCAAAAATTGTGCAAACGGCCATCGTCGGAAAAAGTGCTTTCTCTGAACAGGTTCACGTCACTGGTCGTGTCGCTGCGGTCAAAGAAGCTGTTATCAGTACACAATGAACAGGATTTATAGGATCTTCATCGGTGAAAATAGGTGATACTGTTGTGGCAGGTCAGGTTTTGGCACATATTGCGGACACCTATGGCCTCTCTGGAAATGCTATCGATGAAGCGGCTCTCGGGGTCACATCAGCAGGACTCACACGCGATAACAGTCTCGCCTCTCTGGATCAAGCACTCGAGAGTGCTCGTGTTGCCTATGAAAGGGCTCAAAAAGACTATGACAGTTCAAAGCTCTCCACATCATGAAGCGATCCTGTTTCCAAGGCGGAACTCGATCTGCAGAGCTATATCGCAGCGCAGGAAAAAACTCTTTCTGGCTATGAGACAACCTATCAGAGTCAGCTCCAAAATTTTCAATCTCTTGTCTCCAATATCATCGACACGTCCGATACATTACTCGGTGTTTCAGAAGCAAAAAGCAATCAAGATGACCTCTACGAAAATTTTGTCGGAGCCATCGATACGCAACAAAAAAGTCGAACTCAGCAATCTCTGCTCAAACTCATACCCTACAAAAATTGGTCACCTGATCCGAGTCTCCCCCTCGTCGATCGTGTCCAAGAACTCCAAAAAGTATACCTCCTGGCAAATGAAGTACTCTCAGGCGTAAAAACTATTTTGATCAATACTGTTACAGATACGAGCCACTTTACAGTGGCCAACCTCGCGACACAAAAGGCAACATTTGATGGCTTTCAGACACAATATAGCACGATTACAGGGAGCCTCGTGACGTTTCTCAATAGTGCCCAATCATTTCTCGCGACGTATGAAAAAGA